>JBOHBY010000548.1:0-8518 GCA_050698635.1 Spirillospora sp. | reverse complement strand
CGCCCGCCCCGCGCCGCCGCCCGCTCCAGCCGGGGCCGCCGCGCCGCCACCAGCGCGAACTCGGTCGCCACGAAGAACCCGTTGCCCGCCAGCAGCGCGAGGGTGACGGGCGCGCCCAGCGCCAGGTTCACCGGTCCTCCTCGGCGTCGACGGTGCGGATGCGGATCAGTTCGGGGACGTGCCGGCGGATGCTCAGGACCTCGATGAACGCGGTGCGGGCGGGCTCGTCCAGGCGGGTCGGCGGCAGGTCGACGGTGACGACGTCGCCGGGGCGCGCGACCCGCCCGAGCCGCTTCAGCAGCAGGCCCGCGACGGTCTCGTAGTCGCCCTCGGGCAGCGCGATGCCGGTCTCGTGGGCGACCTCGTCCATCCGCAGGCCGGCGTCGGTCGTCCACCACTCCCCGGTGCGGATCGCGAGGTCCTCGCCGGGCTCGTTCTCGTCGGCGATCTCCCCGACCAGCTCCTCGGCGACGTCCTCCCAGGTCACCAGGCCGGCGAAGCCGCCGTACTCGTCCATCACGCAGGCCATCGGCGAGCCGGCGGCGCGCAGCCGCAGCAGTACGTCCGGCAGCGGCAGCGAGGACGGCAGCAGCACCGGCGCCTTGGCGATGTCGCCGACCCGGGTGCGCGCGGCGTCGTCCCTGCCGAGCGGGATCAGCTCCTCCAGGCCGACGACGCCGACGAGGTCGTCGACGCTCTCGCCCACGACCGGATACCTGGAGTGCCCCGTCGCGGAGATCACGTCGCTCAGTTCGGCGACGAGCGCCGCCGCCGGGACGGTCACCACGTCCACGCGCGGGATCATGACCTCCTCCGCGTCGCGCTCGGCGAACGCGAGCGCCCGCTTCAGCAGGTCGGCGTGCCCCGCCTGGAGCTTCTCGCCGGACTCGCCGATGATGTGCCCGAGCTCCTGCAGCGTCGCGCCGTGGTGCAGCTCCTCCACCGGCTCGATCCCGGCCGCGCGGACGAGCCGGTTCGCCGCCGCGTCGAACAGCCTGATCAGCGGCCCCGCCACCGCCAGGTACGCGAGCGTGGACGAGGCCAGTACCCGCGCCATCGGCTCCGCCCTGACCAGCGCGAGGTTCTTCGGGAACAGCTCGCCCAGGATCATCTGGACCACGGTGGCCAGGGCGAACCCGAGCGCCACCGCCACCCCGCCGGACGCCCCGTCCGGCACCCCGCCCGCCCGCAGCGCCGGGTCGATCAGGTCGGCCAGCGCGGGCTTGGCGATGAACCCGACGACGAGCGCGGTGACCGTGATGCCGAGCTGCGCGCCGGACAGCATGAACGACAGCCGCCGCATCACCCGCACCGCCCGCGCGGACGCCCGGTCCCCGGCGGCGGCCCGCTGGTCGAGCAGCGCCCGGTCGGCGGTGACGAACGCGAACTCCTGCGCCACGAAGTAGCCGGTCGCCGCCGTCAGCACGAGGACGGCCAGCAGCCCCAGCACGGCGGTCATCGGGTCCTGCCCTTCTGGGGGGCGACCCCCAGGCCCCCGGAGGGGGAGGCCCGAAGATCCTCACTCCGCTGGCGCTCCGCTGCGGTCATCGGGCCTCCTCCACGCGGTCTACCGAAGATCCTTACCCGCCAGGCGTGGATCTTTCCACCGGTTGTTTGGACGGTTATCAACCGCTCCGTGTGGAATGAACCCTGGACGAGCAGAGGCCGCGGCCAACGAGTTCGAGGGGGCGCCCATGCCCAGACCGTTCGCGTCGTCCGCAGATCTGGGCGACAAGACGCAGACCCTGGAGGTCCTGGCCGACGGGGTGTACGCGCTCACCGCCGAGGGCGACCCGAACGTCGGGGCCGTCGAGGGGGAGGACTTCCTCGTCTGCTTCGAGGCCCTCGCGACACCGGCCGCCGCCCGCGACTGGCTCGCGGTCCTGCGCGAGCACACCGACAAGCCGATCCGGTACCTGGTCCTGTCGCACTACCACGCCGTCCGCACGCTCGGCGCCAGCGCGTTCGGCGCACCGGTGATCGTCGCGCACGACCTGACCCGCGCGCTGATCGCCGAACGCGGCCGGCAGGACTGGGAGTCGGAGTACGGCCGGATGCCGCGCCTGTTCAAGGACCCGGACGGCATCCCCGGCCTCACCTGGCCGACCGTGACGTTCTCCCGGACGCTCACCATCGACCTCGGCGGCGACCGCGGCGACCTCGACCTGGCCTACTGCGGGCGCGGCCACACCGAGGGCGACCTCGTCGCGTGGCTGCCCCGGCACCGGATCCTGTTCGCCGGCGACCTCGTCGAGACGCAGGCCGCGCTCTACACCGGCGACGCGTTCCACCGCGACTGGGCGGCCGCCACGCTCGACCACGTCGCCTCGTTCGGCGCGGAAACGCTCATCGGCGGGCGCGGCGCGGTCGCGCACGGCCGGGACGCCGCCGACGCCGCCGTCGGCCTGACCCGCGACTTCCTGAACACGATGATCCGCGAGACGGGCAAGGTCCGGGTGCGCGGCGGCACGCTCAAGGACGCCTTCGACGCCGTCCACGCCGCGCTCGCGCCCGACTACGGCCGCTGGCCGATCTTCGAGCACTGCCTGCCGTTCGACGTCGCCCGCCTCTGGGACGAGCTGGACGGCGTCGAACGCCCCCGGATCTGGACCGCCGAACGCGACCGCGAGGTCTGGGCGCGCCTCCAGGGCTAGCCGGTGTGCTGCCCGGCGGCTGGCTCCGGGTGTTCTTCCTCGCCTCGCTCGACGGGGACGAACTCGTCGGCGGCGCGGCGCGGTGGGGGCGGCTGCCCGTCGCCGCGATGATGCTCACCCCGGCCCTGCAGGTCCTCCTGGTGCTGCTCGGCCAGACCGAGGCCGCCGTCGCGCTCGCGGCGGTGAGCTTCAGCGGCTGGGTTGCGCGCCGGGCACGAGCTCGAGGTGCCCGCCGAGTGAGGAACGCGTCGCTTATTGTGCCGTCCCGCACCATTCCCGGTGAATGTCGTAGTGAAAGGCGATTTGCCCGTTGCGCACGTAAGGGCCGGGGTGGTGAGATATCCACCACCCCGGCCCCGGGGTGCGTGCCGGAACATCTCCGGCGACGCGGCCCGGCCGTGCTAGTGCGCGGCCTCGTACTGCTCGATCACATTGGCGGGGATACGACCCCGCTCATTGACCTTGATGCCGCGGCTCTTCGCCCACTCGCGAATCTCGGCGGAACGTTCGCGGCTGCCCGCGGTCCGCGCGGCGCGGCCGCCCCGACCGGTGGGCTTGCGCGCCTTGCGGGCGCCGGCCACGAACGGCTCCAGGCCGTTGCGCAGCTTGCTGGCGTTCTTCTTGCTCAGGTCGATCTCGTAAGACGTGCCATCGAGGGAAAAGCTGACGGTCTCGTCAGCCTCTCCGCCGTCGATGTCATCCACGAGAAGGACTTCGACCTTCTGTGCCATGCGGGGACTCCCTCTTGCTATGCGTCCGGCCTCGCGTCCGGATGTGCGTCGATGAATGCAGCATAGACCTCATCCGATATCTTGCCACGTTCAGAGACTTCGATGTTACTTCGCAATGCCCACGCGCGGACATCGCCGTTCGTGTAGCCCTTGATCTTCGCGGTGCGGGACTTGCGGCCCTTCCCGGCGGGCTTCACCTCGGCGGCGTTCTCGATGAAGGGCGCGAGCGCGTCCAGCATCGCGTTCAGCCGCTTGAAGTTGTCGTCGCTCAAGTCGATCGTGAACGTCCGGCCCAGGACTTCGAAGTCCCGCTTTGCGACATCGGCTCCTTCGGAGCCGTCCATGTCGTCCACCCGAATGACCTTCTCGGCCATGTGTACTCAGTGTTCCTTCCCCTCGCCTGCGCGGCGCCCCTGACCGTAGCGGATCACGGGACCGGGCACGGCACCGGGACGCGCCGGGGCTACGGAACGTAGCGGGAGGCAGGACACGCCGTACGGGCCCGGCGCGCCGGGCGGGGCCCGCCGGACGCGGACCGTCCTCGTTCGACGACTTCCACTACGCGAGAAAATCCCCCATTTCGACCATGGGCGGATCCCGGAACGGGCCGTGCGCGCGCGGCGCGGGAGCCCACGGCCATTTTCGGCCGTGCGAGTCGCCCGCCGACTCGCGTGGCCGACCGCCGAATTCCCCGTACGGCGCGTCGCCCGCGCCGCCGGTTTTGGTGCGGTTCTCGACCGCCCCGCCGTCAGGGATGTCCGCGGCTTGGCGGGTTCGGGGTGAAGTTCTCCATGTGGTAGGGCGACTTCGACCTCGTCGGCACCAACATGCCCGTTTTCTTCATCCGGGACGGCGCCGAGTTCCCGACTTCGTACGCCCGGTGAAGCCGGAGCCGCCGCGGAGATCCGGCGGAGATCCGGCGGAGATCCGGCGGGCGTCGTCCGCGCATGACATGCTCGGGAGACTTCGTTCAACTGCGGGTCCGAGACCATAACACATGATGTTGTGGCTGATGTCGGACCGGACGCTCCCGCGCAGTTTTCGCGATGATACGGGGATTCGGCGTCCGCGCGTTAGAACATCGCCCGCAATGACCCGGACTTCGGCTCAGCCGGCGTGGGTGCCGACGAGTGCCGCCGATGCCAGCACGTTGTTCCGCAGGCACGTGCGCAGGTCTTCGGCCGAGAAACCTGAGGTCAGTCCGGACGGCCGCCGCAGCGCGTAGAGGGTGAAGACATAGCGCTGCGCCGGGGCCCCGGGCGGCGGGTGCGCCCCGCCGTAGCCGTTGCCCGCTCAGCGGGCGGTGATGCCGGAGGGCGGCGGCGTTTGAAACGGGGCTGCTGGGCATGTGGCCGGTGGGCGCCGGAGGGGGCGTCCCCCAGAAAGGTAGGGCCGGATGACGGCTGTGCGGGACAGGGACGACACCAGCGTCGCCGACGCGCTCGCGCGGCACCGCAAGGGCCTGCGGATCGGTGACGTCCTCGCGACGACCGACCACAAGATGGTCGGCCATCTGTACCTGACGACGTCGTTCGCGATGTTCCTGGTCGCCGGGCTGATGGCGATGCTGATGCGGGTCGAGCTGCTGGAGCCGGGACGGCAGGTGCTGAACGCCCAGCAGTACAACGAGCTGTTCACCGTGCACGGCACGATCATGATGCTGCTGTTCGCGACGCCGCTGTTCCTCGGGTTCGCGAACGTGATCGTCCCGCTCCAGATCGGCGCGCCTGACGTGGCGTTCCCCCGGCTGAACGCGCTCACCTACTACATGTTCCTGTTCGGGGCGCTGATCGTCCTCGCCGGGTTCGCGATGCCGGGCGGCGCGGCGGCGTTCGGCTGGTTCGCCTACTCGCCGCTGACGTCCGGCACGTTCTCGCCCGGCCGGGGCGCCGACCTGTGGATCATGGGCCTGGTGATCTCCGGGGTCGGCACGACGCTGACCGCGGTGAACCTGATCACCACGATCATCGGGATGCGCGCGCCCGGCATGGTGATGTTCCGGATGCCGATCTTCTGCTGGAACACGCTCCTCACCGGGCTGATGGTGATCATCGCGTTCCCGGTGCTGGCGGCGTCGCTGCTCGCGCTGGAGGCCGACCGCAGGCTCGGCGCGCACATCTACGACGCCGGGCACGGCGGCGCGCTGCTGTGGCAGCACCTGTTCTGGTTCTTCGGCCATCCCGAGGTCTACATCGTGGCCTTGCCGTTCTTCGGCATCATCACCGAGATCATCCCGGTGTTCGCGCGCAAGCCGCTGTTCGGGTACCTCGGCATGGTCGGCGCGACCATCGCGATCACCGGGCTGTCGATGACGGTGTGGGCGCACCACATGTTCGCGACCGGCCAGGTCCTGCTGCCGTTCTTCTCGATCATGTCGTTTCTGATCGCCGTCCCGACCGGCATCAAGTTCTTCAACTGGATCGGGACGCTGTGGCGGGGGCACCTGACGTTCGAGACGCCGATGCTGTTCGCGCTGGGGTTCCTCACGACGTTCCTGTTCGGCGGGCTGACCGGGGTGATCCTGGCGTCCCCGCCGATGGACTTCCACCTCACCGACTCGTTCTTCGTCATCGGCCACCTGCACTACGTCCTGTTCGGCACCGTCGTGTTCGCGATGTTCGGCGGGTTCTACTTCTGGTGGCCGAAGATGACCGGCCGGATGCTCGACGAGACCTGGGGGAAGATCCACTTCTGGACGCTGTTCGCCGGGTTCCACACGACGTTCCTCGTCCAGCACTGGCTGGGCGCCCAGGGCATGCCGCGCCGTTATGCCGACTACGCGGACGAGTTCGCCACGCTGAACCTCGTGTCGTCGGTCGGGTCGTTCGTCCTGGGGGCCTCGACGGTCGCGTTCCTGTGGAACGTGCTGCGCACCTGGCGGCGGGGCGAGCGGGTCGGCGTGGACGACCCCTGGGGCACCGGCGGCTCGCTGGAATGGGCGACGTCGTGCCCGCCGCCTCGGCACAACTTCACCTCGATGCCGCGGATCCGGTCGATCCGTCCGGCGTTCGACCTGCGCCATCCGCCGAAGCCACCGCTCATGCGCTAGCCGCCGGGAACGTCAGCTCTCGTCGTGGCCGTGGCCGTCGTGCCTCAGGTCGCCCTGGCCGCCGCCGTGCGACTCGCTCTGGTAGTTGAGGTAGAAGCGGTTGGCGCGGGTCCGCATCTGCGTGCGGGCGCGGTCGGGGGTCGGCAGCGGGATGAGGTGGTTCGGATAGGGGGCGACGAGCTCCCCCGGCTGACGGGTCTGCAGGACGGCCTCCTCCTCGTCCGACGGGCGCACGTGGCTCTCGTAGAACTCGCCGTCCGGGCTCAGCGAGATCAGGCCGCTCCCGACGCCTTCGGCGCGCTGCCGGACATCCCGGCGCTGGAGGCTGAGGCAGGCCCGCCGGGCGACGGTGAACGCCAGGAGCGGCGCGACGAAGAAGCCCGCGCGGAAGAACCACGTCGTCCAGAACAGCGGGATGTCGAACGTGTACGCGAGGACGTCGTTGCCGCCCGCCGCCCACAGGTTGCCGTACCAGGCGATGACGGCCGCGCCGATCGCGGTCCGGGTCGCGGCGTTGCGCGGACGGTCCAGAAGGTGGTGGAGGCGCTCGTCTCCCGTCGCCCAGCGCTCCACGAACGGGTACAGCGCGATGAGCGTGAGGAACACCCCCGGCAGGACGACGGCGGGCAGCAGCACGTTCCACGAGACGGTGTGCCCGGCCACGGTCGTCGACCAGGACGGGATGATGCGCAGCGCGCCTTCGAGGAATCCGACGTACCAGTCGGGCTGCGAGCCGACCGAGACCTGGGCGGGGTCGTACGGGCCGTACAGCCAGACCGGGTTGATCTGCGTGACCGCCGCCATCAGGGCCAGCACCCCGAACGTGTAGATGAAGTACGCGGTGGTCTGCGCGGCGAAGTAGGGGAAGAACGGCTCGCCGCGCACTACCCGCTCCCGCCGTCCACGGCCCGGCCAGAACGTGTGCGTCTGGTGCCACATGATCATCAGGTGCACGGTGACGAGCGCGACCAGCAGCGCGGGGATGAGCAGGATGTGCAGGCTGAACAGCCGGGGCAGGAACGTCTCGCTCGCGGGGAACTCGCCGCCGAAGACCCACAGGGCCAGATACGTCCCGGCGATCGGGATCGACAGCACGATGCCCTGCATGATCCGCAGGCCGGTGCCCGACAGCAGGTCGTCGGGGAGCGAGTACCCGGCGAATCCCTCGGCCAGCGCCAGCGCGAACATCGCCACGCCGATCAGCCAGTTGACCTCCCGGGGCTTGCGGAACGCGCCGGTGAAGAAGATCCGCAGCAGATGGACGGAGATCGCCGCGAGGAACACGATCGCCCCCCAGTGATGGATCTGCCGCATCAGCAGCCCGCCCCGCACATCGAACGTGAGGTGCAGCGTGGACGCGTACGCCTCGCTCATCGTCATGCCGTTCAGCGGCGTGTACGAGCCGTCGTAGACGACCACCGACCCGCTCGGTTTGAAGAACAGCGTCAGGTAGATCCCGGTGATCACCAGGACGGTGAACGAGTACAGCGCGATCTCGCCCAGCATGAAGGACCAGTGGCTCGGAAACGCCTTCTTGACGTTGCGCCGCATGAACGCGGTGGAGCCGAGCCGGTCGTTGACGCCCCAGGCGAACCGTCCGAGCCTGTCCGCGTCCGCGCCGCCGCCCCTCCGACCCGCCATCGCGCCTTCCCCCCGGCCGAGCAGTGATCGTCCGCAGGGCGGGTACCCGGGGCCGGGTAGGGCAAACGCGGGTCAGAGCTGGTCAGGGCCGGTCAGGCGCTCGCCGCGTAGAGGACTTCGCGCAGGCCGGGGAGCGCCTCCCGGTCGGCGCGCCAGACCAGGCGGAGGCTGAGGTCGGGCGCGCCGAGCGCCAGCCGGACGAGGGTCCCGGCGCCGATACGGTCCCGGACGGCGAACTCCGGCAGCAGCGCCACGCCGAGACCCCGTTCCGCCCACGCGGCCGTCACGGTCACGCTCCCGGCCCTGACCCGTTCGACGGCGGAGCCGAAGATCCGCTCCCCGGCCAGCCAGAACGAGCAGGCCGGCACGTTCACCAGGAGCCGCTCGCCGCGCAGGTCGCCCGCCTCGACGCGCGCCGCGCCCGCGAGCCGATGGCCGGGCGC
>JBOHBY010000547.1:0-1654 GCA_050698635.1 Spirillospora sp. | reverse complement strand
GTGTCGTCCTTGTTGCCGGGGAACGCGGCGCGGACGGCGGGCACCCCCGCGACGATCGGCGCGTTGAAGCCGAACTGGGCCGCGACCTGGGCGAGCCGCTTCTCGCCCAGCTTGTCCACGGCGAAGCGCGCGAACGTCGTGTTGCACGAGTGGGCGAACGCCTCGCGGAACGGGATCGTCCCGAAGTCCTCGTGCTTGTAGTTGTGGAACGAGCGGCCGCCGACCGTGGTCGTGGCCGGGCACGCGACCTTCGTACTCGCGTTCACCCCACCCGCGACGATCGCGGCGGCGGTGACGACCTTGAACGTCGACCCGGGCGGGTACTGGCCCATCAGCGCCCGGTTGTACCCGCCGGGCTTGTTCGCCACAGCGAGGATCTCCCCCGTGGACGGACGAAGCGCCACCATGGCGGCGGGCTTGTCGGCGGCGTCGAGGGCCTTCCCGGCGGCGACCTGCACCTTCGGGTCGATGGTCGTCTGCAAGGGCTTGCCGGGGCTGTTGTCGAACCGCTTCAACGTCTTGACCGGGTTGCCGTCCGCGTCGACGATCCGCACCGCGAGTCCGGGCGTCCCGGCGAGGCGCCGCTCGTACTGCTTTTCGAGACCGTCCAGGCCGACCGGGTCGTCCTTGCGGTAGGGCGCGCGGAGCTTCTTCGCCGCCTCGGCGGACGCGGGCCCGACCGGTCCGGCGAGCTGCCGCGCCGACCCCGACGGCGAGTCGCTCAGAATGCCGCCGTCGGCGGCGAGGATCGCCGCGCGCTCCGGCCAGACGCGGCCCGCGTTCAGCCGCTGCCCCTCCTTGAGTTCCGGGTACAGCAGCTGCGGCGACCACCGGACGCGCCATTCGCCGTCCCGCTCGACGAGCGGCAGCGGCGCCTCGTACTTCCACGTCCGCGTACCGGCGAGGAGCAGCTCGGCGCTGTAGGACGCGCCCGCCCTCCCGCCGTCGGCGTCGCCCACGGACGCGACGGTGAAGCGGTGCGAGGTGAGCCCCAGGTCGTCGTACATCCGGGTGAGGCGCTGCTCGAAGTCGGCGGGCGGCCGGTCGGTCAGGGCCTTCATCGCCGGGTAGTCGCGCTTGGTCCAGGCCGCGAGGTAGCTCTCGGCGGTGTCGTCCGGGTCGTCTCCCCGGCTGAGGAACCACACCGTCCCCGCCCCCACGACCACCACGGCCGCGACGACCGCCGCGATCCACGCCCACGGCGACGCCCCCCGGGATCGGCGCATCATCGATCTCCCTTCTCCCCCTGAATGGAGACACAAGAACACCAGCCGCCAGCCGAAATGTCCAAGATTGATATTAATGTCACAGCTATATCCGCATTGATATGATCTCTGGTCGTGAACGTCGTCGGCCATCTGCGCTGCTTCGTCATCGTCGCGGAGGAGCTGCACTTCGGACGGGCGGCGGAACGTCTCGGCATGGCGCAGCCACCGCTCAGCCAGCGGATCCAGCGGCTGGAGCGGGATCTCGGCGTGCGGCTGTTCGACCGGTCGTCGCGGCGCGTGGAGCTCACCGCGCCCGGGAGGCTACTGCTGGACGAGGCCCGTGACATCCTCACCCGCGTGGAGCGGATCTACTCCGTCGCCGAGCGGGCCAGGCGCGGCGAGGTCGCCGCCGTGCGGGCGGGCGTGCCGAGCGACCTCGGCGGCCC
>JBOHBY010000546.1:0-2828 GCA_050698635.1 Spirillospora sp. | reverse complement strand
GGCTGCGGCTGCCGCGCTCGGCGAACGCGGCGGCGGTCGTGGCCGAGCTGGCGCGCACCCACGACGTCCGCGACATCTCGCTGCGGGAGGCCGGGATCGAGGACGTCCTGGCGAGCCTCTACCGCGGGGACCAGGCGTACCGGCGTCCGGGCCGTCCCGCCGCGCCGCGGCGCAAGGGCCGGGCTGTGGGCTAGCCAGGCTGTGGGCTAGCCGGGCGGTGGGCTAACCGGGCGGTGGGCTAGAAGCCCATCTCGGCGGTGTCCTCGTCGCGGCCGGAGCCCCAGCGACGCGGCGCCCACGCGGGCATCAGCAGCGCGAGGCCCATCATCCCGTACACGCCGGAGCCGAGCAGCATGCCCAGCCCGAAGTCCATGTCGCCGGACGGCGGCACCTTGCCGGGCAGGTCGAGGACGCCGCCCGGGTCGATGAGGAACCAGGCGGTGAAGCCGAGCAGCGCCAGCGCGGGGACGAGCGAGACCAGCGGCGACGCCCACCGCGCGACGATGATCACGCCCATCACCAGGCCCACGGCGGCCAGCAGGGCGAACGCGCCATAGATGCGGGTGCGGTCGGTGATCTCCTGGCCCGTTCCGTCGAAGGACTGGCCGGCCTGCACGTATCCCCAGGCCGCGCCGTACACCAGCCCTGGGGTCAGCACGACGCCGAGGACGAAGCCGAACGCGTGGCGCACCGTGCATCACATCCATTCGTTCCGATTTCGGCCCCAATCACACCATCTCTACCGGGCAAAGCGCAGTGAATCCGTCCAAATAACGGCGGTCAGGGAACCGTAACCCCTGGTCACGGCGGCGGGCGGCCAACTGCGGGCATGGGGACGGCGTCGTACACATAACAAGATCGATATGGGGCACCGTGCCTTCGACCGCCCTCCGCCTTCCCCCCGGCGGAGGAACCGGCACCGGCACGCACAGGCGCGCAGGAAGCGCAGGAAGCGCAGGCGCACAGGGGGGACGCAGGTGATCCAGGAGCTCGACCGCACCGCCGGCATCAGCGGCCGGGCGGGACCGACGCGGGCCACACAGCTGATCGACGGCTTCACCGACGGCGTAGTGCTGCTCTTCGCGGCGTGGACCGTCGTCTACCACCTCGGCCTCCTGTTCCACCCGCCCACCTGGGCGCTGCTGCTGGTGTGGGCCGCCGGAGCGGTCGTGATCGGCGCGCAGTACGCGGCGCGCCGCTGGTGGTGGGCCGTGCCGGTGCGGGGATGGTCGTCCGGGCCCCCGATGGAGCCGGCGCCTCGCCCCAGGTCCGCGCCACGGCCGCTGGTCGTCGTGTCGGTGGTCGCGGGCGTCGTGGCGGGGACGTGCGCGGGCCTGCACCCGTCCGGCGTGCCGTGGTGGGGCGCGTGGGTGCCGGGGATCGTGAGCGCCGCCGCGTCGGCCGCGTCCGTGCTGCTCCGCCGCACGCCGTCCCCTCCGGACGAGCCCCCTCCGGCGGACGAATCCCCGGACGGCGAGACCCGGTGGGGAACGCCGCTCGCGCTCCTCACCGGCGCCGGGTTCGCGATCGCGTCACTGTTCATCGTGAACACCGACGGCGACGACGCCTACTTCGTCTCGCGATCCGTCGCGACCGCCACGATGGGCGAGATCCCGCTCAAGGACGTCATCTTCACCCCGGGCACGGCGGACGAGATCTCCGGCGAGCCGCCGGTGGCGTCGATCGAGGTCCTGGCCGGGGCGGTGGCGCGGGCGCTCGGCGTCCACGCCGCCTCGTTCGTCTGGTATTTGCTGCTGCCCGCGGTGACGTTCGTCGCCGTCTGGGCGCTGTGGCGGCTGGTCAGGGCGTGGGCGCCGCGCCGCGCGACGCTGTGCTTCGCGGTGGCGGCAGTGTACGTGCTGTGGAGCGGGCTCGGCGGCGCGTCGCTCGGCTCGTTCCACCTGCTGCGCATGTGGCAGGGCAAGGCGATGCTGGTGTCGGCGCTGGTTCCGCTGCTGCTGGTCTACCTGACGCGGTGGGCCGAGCGGCGGTCCCGCGGCGATCTCGTGCTGCTCGGCGCCACGGGGGTCGCGGCGGTGGGGCTGACCTCGTCCGCCGTGTTCGTCGTCCCGCTGATCGTCGGCGCCGCCGCCGTCGCGCTGGCCGCCGCCGGACGGGTCCGGAGCGGTGTCGTCGCGTGCGCGGCGATGGTCTACCCGATCGGGACGGCCTTCGCCGTGAAGCTGCTCTACGGCGACACGAGCGTGGTCGGGAGGGTGCACGACGCGCCGGGGAGTTACCGCTGGGTGCTGCTGCACGCCACGCTCGGCGTGATCGGCGGGTGCGCGGTGTGGCTGTCCCCGTGGACGGCCCGGCGCGGCGTGCCCGCCGTGCTCGCGACCGGAGTGGCGGTCACGCTGACGGTGCTGGTCGTTCCCGGCGTCCTGGAGACGGCGGCGGACGTGTCGGGCGCCGGCCAGGTGCTCTGGCGGACGATGTGGGCCGTCCCCGCTCCGGCGCTGATCGGGCTGCTCGCCGCCGTGCGGATCCCGGGAACGAGGGTCCCCACCGGGCAGTGGCCGGTGTCCGCGGCCGTCCCGGCGGCCGTGCTCGCCGTGGTGCTCGTCGCGGGCGGGACACCGGTCTGGTCGGAGTCGAACGGGTCCCTCGTGGCGTCGCGTCCGTCGTGGAAGGTCCCGCCGTCCTCGGCCGGCACGGCGCGGGACGTGGTCGCGATCACGGGCCCGCGTGGGCTGGTGCTGATGCCGGGCGGCGTCATGCGGGTCGTGCCGCTGCTGACGGTCCGGACGCAGGCCGTCAACCCGAACCGCCACTACCTGAAACTGCTGCCGGTGCCGCCGCGGTTCATCCGCGACCGGCAGGTGCTG
>JBOHBY010000545.1:0-3051 GCA_050698635.1 Spirillospora sp. | reverse complement strand
GAACGGACGTCTCCTCCGGCGGCGGCTCGTCGCCGGCCGGGGCGCTCGGCGGCGGAAGCTGGACGAGTCGCGCGAGCTGAACGCCCGCCACGTCGGCCAGGACGCGGGCCGTCTCGGCGGCACCGGGGCGGGAAGCGGGGGCCTCGTCGAGGCAGCGGCGACAGAGGGCGGCGACGTCGTCCGGGACGTCCGCCGGGAGGGCCGAAGTCGACACCGGCAGCCCGGTCACCGACTCCTGAAGGACGACACCCAGCGAGAAGAGGTCGGCGGCCGGTGTGGGCGCCGAGCCCGACAGCAGTTCGGGCGCCACGTAGGCGGGGGTGCCGAGCACGGGACCGCCGGACGCCGACGGGCCGGTGAACGCGATGCCGAAGTCCAGGACCTTCACGCCGACCGGGGTGAGGAAGATGTTCGCCGGTTTGATGTCGCGGTGGACGATCCCGGCGGCGTGCGCGGCGGCCAGGGCGTCGGCGACGCGCGCGCAGATCCCGGCGGCCTCGCGCCAGGGCAGCGTCCCCCGGGACAGCCGCGCCGCCAGGCTCTCACCGTCCAGCAACTCCATGACCACGTACGGAACGTGGCCCTGCTCGCCGTAGTCGTAGACGCCGGTGATGCTCGGGTGCGTGAGGCCCGCTGCGGCCTTCGCCTCCTGGCGGAGCCGCCGCGTGAACTCCTCGGGCCAGCCCACCCTGGGTACCTTGACCGCGACGGGACGGTCCAGGACGAGGTCGACCGCGCGCCAGACGGTCGCCATCCCCCCGGCACCGAGGGGCCTGTCCAGGCGGTAGCGCTCCCCGAGACGGTCGCCCGGGGCGACGATCTCGGGCATGGGGGGAAGCCTAACGCCGTGCTCAGGGCACCACGTACCGGGTGTCGCGGGCGTCGGTGATCGCCATGTGGCCGGGCGCGTGCCCGATGGCGAGCTTCGGGCGGGACGCCGTCACGGCCGCCTGCGGGGTCACGCCGCACGCCCAGAACACGGGGATCTCGTCCACCCGGATCTCGACGGGGTCGCCGAAGTCGGGGGCGCCGAGGTCGTCGATGCCGAGGTCGAGGGGGTCGCCGACGTGGACGGGCGCGCCGTGTACCGCCGGGTACCGGGAGGTGACCCGGACGGCGTCGGCGACCTGCGCGGCGGGCACCGGACGCATCGACACGACGAGCGGGCCGCCGAACTCGCCGGCGCGGTGGCACATCCGGTTCGTCCTGTACATGGGGACGTTACGGTTCTGCTCGATGTGCCGGACGGGGACGCCCGCCTCGCGGAGCGCGGCCTCGAACGTGAAGCTGCACCCGATGAGGAAGGAGACCAGGTCGCCGCGCCAGTAGCCGGTCACGTCGGGGACCTCGGCGACCGGCTCGCCGTGCTCGTAGACGATGTAGCCGGGCAGGTCGGTGCGCAGGTCGCCGCCGAACAGGGGCGTGGACGTCGCGCCGGGTTCGGTGACGTCCAGGACGGGGCACGGCTTGGGGTTGCGCTGCGCGAACAGCAGCAGGTCGTAGGCCTGCTCGCGGGGCACGCAGATCAGGTTCGCCTGCGTCCAGCCCGCGCACCAGCCGGCGGTCGGGACGCCGAGCCCGGCGCGGAACAGGGCCCTGGCCTGCTCCGGCGACAGCGCGCCCGGGTCGAGGGGTGCGGTCATGCTCCACTCCTTTCGCGAAACGCCGACGCGGCCGACGCGCGGTCGGCGAGGAGGACGGAAAGCGCGGCGCACGCGGAAGGCGCGGAAGGCGCGGAAGATGAGTGTGGAGGCGGCCGCGTCGCCCCGGGTGTCAGATGCCCGGTCGGCGAGTCACGTTGAGTCCGGGTCTGCGACGCCCGACACCCCCACGCCGAGCGCCGCATGACCCGGACGGCCCCAATCCTGACTTTCGCCAGCGGCCTTGTCTGGTGAACGTCCGGCGTACGCCTCATGGTTCCCGTCCGATGAAAATGAATCCGGATTTCTTGCCGTCATTCCCCGAGCTTGTCGAGTTGGGTGAGAAGGTCCCAGCTCAGGTACAGCGACAGCGCCCACGCGGCGGCGCCGAGGACGAGCAGCCAGGCCGGATACCGGTAGCCGCCGAGCAGGTCGCGGCGCCGGGCGGCGGCCCACAGGAGCACGCCGAGGCCGAACGGCAGGATCATCCCGTTCAGCGCGCCCGCGAGGACGAGCAGCTTGGCCGGGGTGGTCTCGATGATGAGGAAGATGACGGTCGAGACCAGGATGAACGCCACGACGAGCCGGTTGCGGTGCCGCTCGACGAAGGACGAGAACGAGACCAGGAACGACACCGAGGTGTAGGACGCGCCGATCACGCTCGTGATCGCGGCCGACCACATGATCAGGCCGAACAACCGGACCCCGGCGTCGCCCGCCGCGTGCTCGAACGCCGACGACGGCGGGTTCTGCTTGGCGAGCGTGACGCCGCCCGCGACGACGCCGAGGACGGCGAGGAACAGCAGCGCCCGCATCAGGCCGGTGACGATGATGCCGGTGACGGCGCTGCGGTTGATCTCCTTGACGTGGTCCGCGCCGGTCAGCCCGGACTCGATCATGCGGTGCGCGCCCGCGTAGGTGATGTAGCCGCCGACCGTCCCGCCGATCAGCGTGGTGATGACGAGGAAGTCGACGGTCTCCGGCGCGACGCTCTGCCTGAGCGCGTCGCCGACGGGCGGTTCGGACACGAACGCCACGTACAGCGTCAGGATGATCATTACGACGCCGAGGACGACCACGATGCGGTCCATCGCGACGCCGGCACGGCGGCTCAGGAAGATCCCGATGGCGACCAGCGCGGAGATCCCGCCGCCGATCTTGACGTCCAGGCCGAGCAGGGCGTTCAGGCCGAGGGCGGTGCCGGCGACGTTGCCGATGTTGAAGATCAGCCCACCGAAGACGTCCAGCGCGGCCAGGCCGTAGCCGGCGCCGGGCAGGACGCGGTTGCCGAGCTCCTGGGCGCGCATCCCGGACACGCCGACGATGCGCCACACGTTGAGCTGGATCGCGATGTCGACCAGCACGGACACGAGGATCGCGAACGCGAACGCGGCACCGAGCTCGGCGGTGA
>JBOHBY010000544.1:0-5331 GCA_050698635.1 Spirillospora sp. | reverse complement strand
GTGTTCGGCGCGGCGGCTGGATGCTCGGTCCTGCTGCGGCTGCCCGCCGCCGACGTCGCGAGCGCGTTGGGTTTGGCCGGTTCGCACGCGGGCGGGCTGTCGGAGTTCCTGGCGCATGGGTCGCCGGTCAAACGGCTGCACGCGGGGATGGCCGCGCGTGACGGCCTGCTGTCCGCGCTCCTCGCGGCCGAAGGGCTCGCGGGCCCGCCGACCGTTCTCGAAGGCCCGCAGGGATATTTCGCCGCGTTCGCCCAGAACGAATGGGACCCGGACGTCCTGCTAGGCGGCCTGGGCGAGCGGTGGGCGATGCGGCGGACGTCCGTCAAGCCGTACCCGTGCTGCCGCCACGTCCACGGCGCCGTGGACGCCGCGTTGAAACTGCGCGCCGACCACGACCTCCGCCCCGAGACGATCACGGCGGTGGAGGTGGAGACGTACTCGGTCGCAGCGACCTACGACGGCACCGACGCCACGACGCTGCTCGGCGCGCAGATGAGCATGCCGTACACGGTCGCCGCCGCGCTGTGCGACGGCGAGCTCGGCCTCGCGCAGTTCGAGGCGGCGCGGCGCACCGCCCCCGACGTGACGCGGCTGATGGCGGCCGTTCGTGTCCGCGCCGACAAGGACATCGACCGCCTCTACCCCGAGCAGCGCCCCGCCGTCGTGCGGATCGTCCGGAACGACGGCACCGACCTGCGCCTCCGCGTCGACCAGCCCTACGGCGAACCGTCCAACCCCCTGGACGACGACGCCCTCACGGCGAAGTTCCACGCCCTCTGCGGGCCCGTCCTGGGACCGGCCAAGGCGGACGAGGTGCTGCGCGCCGCCTGGGCGTTCACCGACCTCACCCCCCTGACGTCCGGCCTCGGCTCCTTCGGAGGCCCCGCATGACCGGCACCTCTCTTATCGGCACCTCTCTTATCGGCACAGACATCGGCGGCACCTTCACCGACTTCGTCGTCCTGGACGCGGGCACCGGCCAGATCACGCTGGAGAAGCGCCTCACCACCCCGGACGACCCGTCCCGCGCCGTCGTCGACGGCATCGACGTGCTCCGCGCCGCGCGTCCCGGCCTGCTGGAGCGGACGGAGATCCTCACCCACGGCACCACCCTGGTGATCAACGCACTGATCGAGCGCACCGGCGGCACGACCGCGCTCCTCACCACCGAGGGGTTCGAGGACGTCCTGGAGATCCGCCGGGAGGTCCGCTACGACGCCTACGACCTGGAGCTGGAGTTCCCGCGTCCGCTGGTGCCGAGGCGGCTGCGGCACGGCGTCCGGGAGCGGCTGCATGCCAGCGGCCGGGAACTCGTCCCGGTCGACACCGACCAGGTGCGGGCGATCGTGGACGACCTCGCCGCCGCCGACGTCGAGTCGGTCGCGATCTGCCTGCTGCACTCCTACGCCGACGGCGCCCACGAGCGGGAGGTGGCGCGGATCGTCCGGGAACGCCGCCCCGACCTGTGGGTCTCGCTGTCGTCCGAGGTGCTCCCCGAGGTACGCGAGTACGAGCGGACGAGTACCACGGTCGCGAACGCCTACGTCCAGCCGCTGCTGGCGGGCTACCTGCGGCGGCTCCGCGAGGCGCTCGACGAGCGCGGCTTCGCCGGGAACTTCTACGTCATGCAGTCCACCGGCGGCGTCATCCCCCTGGACGTCGCGAGGACGTTCCCCGTGCGCGTCGTCGAGTCGGGCCCGGCGGGCGGCGTGACGGCGGCGGCCAGGATCGGCGCGCGGGCGGGGATCGGCGACCTGCTCGCGTTCGACATGGGCGGCACCACCGCGAAGGTCGCGGCCGTCGTCAACGGGCAGGCGGCGCTCACCCACGACTACGAGGTCGCGCGGACCGCGCATTTCCGTCCCGGCTCCGGCATCCCGGTCTGCACGCCGGTGCTCGACCTGCTGGAGATCGGCACCGGCGGCGGCAGCATCGCCCACATCGACTCCCTCGGCCTCATCAAGGTCGGCCCGCGTTCGGCGGGCTCGGTCCCGGGCCCGGCGGCCTACGGGCGCGGCGGCGACCAGCCGACCGTCACCGACGCCGACCTCGTCCTGGGCCACCTCGACCCCGGCCATTTCCTCGGCGGCGAGATGCCGCTGCGCGCCGACCTGGCGGAGGCGGCGGTCGCCGCCCTCGGCGAACCGCTCGGACTCGACGCCGTCGCGACGGCGCACGCGATCCGGGAGGCGGCGGAGGAATCGATGGTCGCCGCCGCCCGCGTCCATCTCGCGGAGATGGGCGTGGAGCCGTCGCGGCTGCCGGTCGTCGCCTATGGCGGCGCCGGTCCCGTGCACGCGGTCGGGCTGGCGCGGCGGCTGGGCAGCCCGCGCGTCCTGATCCCACCGGCGGCCGGGGTGATGTCGGCGCTCGGCCTCATCCTCGCGCCCGCCACCTTCGAGACGTCGCAGACCTACAAGGTGAAGACCGACGAACTCGACCTGGATCTGATGGACGAACTGTTCCGCCAGATGGAGAAATCCGCTGCCCAACTCCTCCCCGACAGCGACGGCGGCATCGGTTACACGCGCTGGGCCGACATGCGCTACGTCGGACAGGGCTTCGAGGTCAGCGTCGGCCTGCCGGGCGGCGACGACTGGCGCGTGTTGTCGGCGGCGGAGGTGACCGCGGAGTTCAAGTCCGCGTACGAGCGCCGGTACCGCCGCTCGTACGACGACGTCGCCGTCGAGACGATGAACCTGCGCCTGCGCGCGACCCGTACCGGCGACGACGACACCGTCCGCCTCCCAACACCCGCCACCACCGGACGCCGAGTCGAGGACGCGCTGAAAGGCCACCGCGACGTGCACCTCCCAGACGACGGCATGACTCGATGCCCCGTCTACGACAGGGCACTGCTGGAGCCGGGAATGACGCTGTCCGGGCCCGCCCTGATCCAGGAGCGCGAGACGACCACCGTCCTGGACGGGGCCGCCATCGCCGCCATCGGCGACCTCGGCATCATCACCATCGACCTGAGGGCGAACTGACATGAGCCTGTCTGACCCCATTCGTGTGGAGACGTCGTGGCGGCGGTTGCAGAGCATCACCGACGAGGCCGCGACGGCGCTGGTCCGCGCGTCGTTCTCCAGCGTCATCCGCGACTTCCTCGACTACGCCTGCGTCGTGTTCGACAGCGAGGGGACGATGCTCGTCCACTCGTCGCGGTCGACGCCGGGTCTGCTGGGCGTGCTGCCGTTCGTCGTGCCGAACGCGATGGCGGAGTATCCGATGGAGACACTGCGGCCGGGCGACGTCCTGATCCTGAACGACCCGTGGACGGGCAGCGGCCACCTCATCGACATCACCGTCCTCGCGCCGATCTTCCACCGCGACCGCCTGGCCGGGTACGTCGCGTGCTCGGCGCACCACCTCAACGTCGGCGGACGGCACGCCACGATCGAGAGCCGCGACCTGTACGAGGAGGGCCTGAAGATCCCGCTCACCCTCCTCTACGAGCGGGGCGAGCCGACGATGGTGTTCGACTTCGTCCGCGCCAACGTCCGCGAACCGGACAAGGTCATCGGCGACCTGCGCGCCCAGGTCTCCGCGAACGCGCTCATGGTCGAACGCGTCGCCGCGTTCATGGCCGAGAACGACCTCGCCGCGCTGGAGCCGCTCAGCGCCGAGATCACCGGCCGCTCCGAGGCGAGCATGCGCGCCGCCATCGCCGCCCTCCCGGACGGCGAGGCGACGTCCGAGATCTCGCTCAGCATCCCCGGCCTGACCAACCCGTCGAGCGGAGCTCGTCCGTTGAATGGCGGTGGGTGGGGGCTGGAGGACGGTCCCGTGCGCGTCGTGCTCCGGCTCACCATCGCGGGGGACGGACTCGTCCTCGACTACTCCGGCACGACCGGCCAGGTGCCGAGGGCCGTGAACGTCACCCTCAACATGACCCGCTCGTACTCCTTCTACATCCTGAAATGCCTGCTGGACCCGCTCGTCCCCAACAACGGCGGCTCGCTGCGCCCGGTCAGGATCGTCGCGCCCGAGGGCAGCGTGCTGAACCCGCACCGCCCCGCCGCGACCTGGGGCCGGACGATGATCGCGCACATGCTGCCCGAGCTGATCATGGAGGCGCTGAGCGGGATCGTCCCCGACCGGATCCTGGCCCCGTCCGGCGCGACGCCGCTCGCCTACTGCAACCTGGTGGGGGAGCGCGCCGACGGCGGCACCTTCTTCACCATCGTCACCATGCACGGTGGCATGGGCGCGCTCGCCACGCAGGACGGCCTGAGCTGCATCTCGTTCCCCGCCAACTGCGCGAACATCCCCGTCGAGATCATCGAAAGCGACGCACCGCTGCTGATCCGCCGCAAGTCGCTGCTCCCCGGCTCCGGCGGACGCGGCAAATACCGGGGCGGCCTGGGCCAGCGCGTGGAGATCGAGGTCCTGGACGGCGACCTCGGCCCACGCGGGACGGTCCTGGCCGGGCTGCGCGGCGGACGTCTCGGCGTCCCGGTGCGCGGCGCCCTCGGCGGCGAGGGGAGCTTCTCCGCGCGGGTCGAGCTGAACGGCGAACGCATCGACATCGGCAACCAGGTCACCCTCGTCCCCGGCGACGTCCTGGCCTTCGAACTACCGGGAGGCGGCGGCTACGGCGACCCGGCCGAACGCGACCCGAGCCTCACCGCCGCCGACCTCGCCGACGGCCTCGTCGTCCCCGTCCTTGCGGAGTGACGCATGGCCTCCACCGACACCCTGATCACCTGGTCGCGCGACCCGGCCACAACGCCCCCGCCGGACGTCCTCGACCGGATGCGGCTGGCTGTGCTCGACACGCTCGCCGCGCAAACCGCCGGCCTGTCGGCGGACGGCGCACGGCAGGTAGCCGACCTGGTGACCTACTGGGGCGGACGTCCGGAGGCCACCGTCCACGCCACCGGAGCGCGCGTCCCGGTCCATCACGCCGCGCTCGCCAACGCCACCTGCGCCCGCGCGTGGGACCTCGACGACGTCCTCGAACACGCCTTCTGCCACGTCAGCGGCAGCGTCGTGCCCGCCGCGCTGGCCGTCGCGGAGGCCGTGGAGGCGTCCGGCCGCCGGACGGTCAGCGGCCACGAGTTCCTGACGGCCGTCGCCGTGGGGGAGGAGGCGGTGTGCCGGATGGCGCTGGCGCCGCGCGAGTCGTTCAGCGTCACCGGCGCGTCCAGGACATACGAATGCGGGACGTTCGGCGCCGCCCTCACAGCCTCCCGCCTCATGGGCCTCTCCGAGGATCGGACGCGGCACGCCATGGGAATCGCGCTGTCGATGCTCTGCGGAAAGCAGCAGGCGTTCCTGTCCGGAGCACACACGGTGAGCCTGGGCCAAGGGCTCTCGGCCCAGGCC
>JBOHBY010000543.1:0-3046 GCA_050698635.1 Spirillospora sp. | reverse complement strand
CGCCGGAGGTGCCGCCCCGGTTCGTGCCGCCTCGCTTCATCAGGTCACCCGATCTTCCCCGCCGATGGCGCGGGCGAGGGCAGGTAGCCGCTCGCGCCGGCGCCCGTGCCGTACTGCCCGGACTTGCCGCCGATCTCGTTCTGCAGCGCCAGGATCGTCACGACCTGCCCGGACGCGGTGTCCACCACGTCGACGGTGGAGACCGAGTCCTTGGCGTCGGAGTCACGCAGCGCCGCGATCAGCCCGCCCTCCTGCGCCGAGGTCGGCGGGCCACCGACGACGCTACCGTGCCCGGCGGCGTCGAGTGCGGCGGCCAGCGAGATCAGTGCCTTGTTGTCGTCGCCGCCGCCGTCGTAGGCGTACGGGGTCGCGGGCCCGACCACGACGGCGAGCGTCGCGTGCTGCCCCGGCTTGCCGCTGACGGTGATGTACCCGGCCTCCTTGAAGGCGTTCAGGACGGCGCCGCCCGCGGCGTCCTCCCGGCCCGACTTCGCGGCGTCCTTGGTGACCAGGGCGCCCGCCAGCACCGCGCCCGCCTTCTCGTAGGCACCGGCGTCGTCGGCGAACTCGACGCCGTCGGACTTGAGCTGCGCGGCGAGTTCGTCGACCGTGGTGCGCTGGGCGTCGTCCAGGAACTTGCTCTGCACGGTGACGCGCCCGGTGACCGAGGCGCCCGCGTCCTTGGCGAGCTCGCCGATCCGCTCGATGCCGTCGTCGCCGGCGCCCGGCGTCTCGACGAGCACCACCGACTGGCCCTTGAGGCGGCCGGCGACGATCTGCGACGACAGCACCCCGGCGAACTGGTCCTGCCCGTTCACCTGGTGCTGCAACTGCCGCTGCTGGACACGCATCTCCTGGGCGCTCTTGGCCGCCGAGTTCGCGCGCTGCCGCAGCGTCTCGCTCACCGAGTCCTTCAGGGTGGTCGAGCCGAGCACGATGCCGAGCGCCAGCGCGAGGAAGATCGCGACGATGGAGACGAGATGGTAACGGAAATCGATCACGTGAAGAGTCCGGTCAGCCAGAAGACGAAGGCATGCCAGCGGTCGGCGAGCAGGGGACTGAGGACGTCCCCCGCCGGGGACATGGCGACGGCGGTGAAGATGGCGACGAACGCGCCGAGGACGAGGAACAGCAGCGACCAGGTGGAGATCCGGCTGCGGTAGAGCCGGCTGACGCCCTTGGCGTCGACCAGCTTGCTGCCGACCCGCAGCCGGGTGAGGAACGTGCTGGCCATGCCGGCGCGGCCCTTGTCGAGGAACTCGACCATGTTGGCGTGCGTGCCGACCGCGACGATGAGCGTGGCGCCCTTGTCGTCGGCGAGCAGCATCGCGATGTCCTCGCTGGTGGCGGTGGCGGGGAACGTCACCGCCTCCTGGCCGAGGTCGTGCACCCGTTGCAGGCCGGGCGCCCGGCCGTCCCGGTAGGCGTGCACGACGATCTCGGCGCCGCAGGTCAGCGCGTCGTCGGACACCGAGTCCATGTCGCCGACGATCATGTCGGGGCGGTACCCGGCCTCCAGCAGCGCGTCGGCGCCGCCGTCCACCCCGATCAGGACGGGACGGTACTCGCGGATGTAGGGCCGCAGGGTCGCGATGTCCTCGCGGTAGTGGTAGCCGCGCACGACGATCAGCGCGTGCCGCCCCGCGAGCTTCGTCGTGACCTCCGGGACGCCGACGCCGTCGATGAGCAGGTCGCGCTCGCGCTTGACGTACTCCATCGTGTTGGCGACGAACGCCTCCAGCTGCGTCGCGAGGCCCGCCTTCGCCTCGGTCAGCGCCGTCAGGACGGTCTCGGGCGTCTGCTCGGTGCCCTTGGCGACGACGTCCTCGCCCTTGTGCGTGAGCTTGTGCACCTTGCAGCCCGCGACCCGGACCTGGTCGCCCTCGTGCAGCCTGCTGAAGATCTCGGGGCCGACGTCGTCCACCAGCGGGATGTCGGCGTCGAGCAGGATCTGCGGGCCGAGGTTCGGGTAGCGGCCCGAGATGCTCGGCGCGACGTTCACGACCGCGCCGGCGCCGCACGACACCAGCGCCTCGGCGCTGACCCGGTCGAGGTCGACGTGGTCGATCACCGCGATCTCGCCGGGTTGCAGGCGCTTGGTCAGGTCCTTGGTGCGGCGGTCGAGCCGCACGGTGGCGCTGACCCCGGGCAGGCCGTCGTCGCGGACCAGGCCGAGCGTCAGCACGCGCCGCGGCAGCCGTTGCGCCAGTCGGACGCGCCGCTCTGTGGTGGGTGACGGCTCGTTCATCAATTGCCATCCTGCCAGAGCACGGAACCGAACATCGGAAACGGCGAACGTCCAGGCGTGTCCGTTCGCGCACCCTCTGTAGTTTTCCGGGGCTACCGTTCTGCGGAGGCCATTTCGAGGAGTTCCTCCGCGTGGGCGCGGCCGAGTTCCGAATCCTCCAGCCCGGCGAGCATCCGCGACAGTTCCCGGACGCGGCCCTCCTGGTCGAGCGCGGTGACGCCGCTGCGGGTGACCGTCCCGTCGTCGGACTTCTCCACCACCAGGTGCCGGTCGGCGAACGCGGCGACCTGCGGCAGGTGCGTGACGACGATCACCTGCGCGTTGCGGGCCAGCCGCGCGAGGCGCCGGCCGATCTCCACCGCGGCCTTGCCGCCGACGCCGGCGTCGACCTCGTCGAACACGAACGTCGGGACGGGGTCGGCGCCCGCGAACACGACCTCGATCGCCAGCATCACGCGCGACAGCTCGCCCCCGGACGCGCCCTTGTGCAGCGGCAGCGGCTTGGCGCCCGGATGCGGCGCGAGCCGCACCTCGACCTCGTCGACGCCGTGCGGGCCGTACTCCCCGGTCGGGGTGACGGTGACGGTGACGCGGGCGTGCGGCATCGCCAGCGCGGTCAGCTCCCCGGTGACGGCGTCGGAGAACCGCTCGGCGGCGCGGGTGCGGACCGCGGTCAGCTCCCCCGCCTCGGCGGCCAGGCGCCGGGTCAGCTCGTCGTGCTCGGCGCGCAGCTCGCCGATGCGGTCGTCGTCGCCGTCGAGCTGCGCGAGCCGGGCGGCGCTCTGCTCGGCCCAGGCC
>JBOHBY010000542.1:0-1753 GCA_050698635.1 Spirillospora sp. | reverse complement strand
CCGATGAGGGCCGTCCACGGCCGGTCGGGACCGTCGCCGACGAGCTCCGCGAGCCGCTCGGCGGCGGCGAGGTCGAGGTCGGAGACGGGCGTGCGCAACGGTGTCCGCAGCGCCGGGTGGCGCAACCGCCACAACCGGACGGACCGCTCGCGCCCCGCGCAGGCGAGCAGGGTGCCGTCCGGGCTGAACACGAGCTTGCCGACGCCGCCGGGGTGGCCGGACCGGATCCCGGCCGGGTCGCCCGAGGGGAGATGCCACAGCCGTATCGTTCCGTCCAGGTCGCCGGTGGCCAGCAGTGCGCCGTCCGCGCTGACCGCCAGGGTGCGCACGCGGGCCTCATGTCCGGTGAGCGTCCTTGCGGGTTCACCGGACGGCAGGCGCCACAGCCGCACCGATCCGCGCCGGTCGCCGCTGACGAGCATTCTGTCGTCCGGCGTGACCGCGAGCTGCTCCACCGGGGTCTCATGACCGGTGAGGACGCCCGCGGGCTCGCCGGACGGCAGCCGCCACAGCCGGACGGTCCCGTCGCGACCGGCACTGGCGAGCACGTCGCCGCGGTGCGTCACCGCCAGGTCGGTGACGTTTCTTCTATGGCCGTTCGGGAGATAGGCCGGGGTCACCGAACCCGGTCTGAATATCCGCACCCGGCCGTACTCATCACCCCAGAAGGCGAGACCACCACCCGCCCCGGTGACGGCGATGGGGGCACCGGCCATGGGATAGCCCAAGAGTTTGCTGCTGGGATCGTCCCAGGGATGACGCCAGATGAGCAGGTATCCGTAACCGTTGCTCACCAGGATCCGCCCGTTCGGTGTCATCGCGAGCCTTGACGCGTAGACCGCGACCTTCGGGTTGGACAGCCTCGCCGGGTCCGCCGGCTCGCCGGACGGCAGCTTCCACAGCTGCACCGATTCCGTGCCGCAGGTCACCAGCAGATCTCCGGCAGGGAAGACCATCAGATCGCGGACCCCGTAGGGATGGTCGATCGTGCCGGCCGGCGCCCCAGAGGGCAGGTGCCACAGCCGCACATCGCCCTTGCGCCCGCTGCTCACCAGCAGGCGCCCGTCCGGAGTGACGGCCAGGCCGGTGACGGCCTTCGTGTGCGCGGCCAGCTCGACGGTGCCGCCGGTGAAGACGCCGGTCGCGGGCGCGCTGGGGCAGGCCCGCGCAAGGGCGGCCAGCTCGCCGAACGCCGCTCGCTCATCGTCCCCACCGGACGGACGCCACTCCCGGTCGTCCAGCTCGCGGAGGATGCGGGCGCTCCACGGGGGCGGAGCCCGCGTCACCAGCCGCCACAGCTCGTCCCAGCGGCCGGACGCGGTCAGGATTCCGATCGCGACCTCCCATTCCGGATCGGACATCGCGCCGCCCCGCGCCCCTGCGATCGACGACACCCACTCCACGCGCGCGGACTCGCGGGCGCGCGCGGCCAGGCGTGCCCGGAGGGCATCGCCGGCGACGGCCCGCGCGGCGGTCAGCAGCGCGCCGTCGAAGTCGAGCTCGGCGTACTCGTCGAACCGTCCGGTGAGGAACAGCAGCAGCGCACGGCGCTCCGGACACGACGGCAGGTATCCGGTGTCGGCGGCCAGTTCCGCCAGGTCCGCGTGACCGGTCTCGATCAGGACCTCGCACACCGCGTCGATGCTCGCCGGGTCGTCCAGGCCGGTGAGCGCCTCCCGGACGGTCGCCCGCACGCGTCCGTCCTCGTCGGCGGCCAGGCGGGCCAGCGCCCCGGCCGCGGCCGGGGTGCGGT
>JBOHBY010000541.1:0-2134 GCA_050698635.1 Spirillospora sp. | reverse complement strand
GTCACGGGGGGCGCGCACACGCAGTGCGTCGGCCGGATTGAGACGCGGCCGGATTAAGACGCGGTGGCGTCCTTGGCGCGGGCGCGCAGCGCGCGGGCGACGCCGTCGCGTCCCTCCGACAGCAGGCGCGCGAGCGCGGGCGGCGGCCGCTCGTCGGCCAGGTACTGCTCGGTGCGGTCGATCGTCGACTGCTCGATCACCAGGAAGGGGTAGGCGACCTCGGCGAACGTCTGGGACATGTCGCTGGTCCACTCCTTCCAGACGCGTCCTACCTCGGCGAAGTACCGCTCGACGTAGGGGCGCAGCAGCTCGGCCTGGTCGGGCTCCACGAAGCCGCCGAACGTCGCCCGGTAGACGGCGTTGGGCAGGTCGCCGGACACGATCCGGTCCCACGCGGCGGCCTTGGCCTCGGCGGTCGGGATCGCGGCCTTGCAGGCGGCGGCGTGCCGTTCGCCCGCGGCCGTCTTGTCGCGCGCGTGCTCGGCGTCGATCTCCACCTCGCCCGCCCTGCCGGTGACGACGAGCCGGCGCAGCAGCGACCAGCGCAGGTCGGTGTCGACGGTCAGGCCGTCGAGGACCTGGGATCCGTCCAGCAGGCCCTGGACGAACGCCAGGTGCTCGTCGGACACGGCGGACGCGGTGAACGCCTGCGTGTAGGCGAGCTGGAAGTCCGAACCCGCGTCGGCCTCTCGGGCCAGGCCCGACAGGGTGTCGGCCAGTAGCGCCAGCCCTTCCTTGCGCCAGGCCGGGTCGGCGTACTGCTGGACGGCGGTGCGCGCCTGCCGCAGCAGCGTCTGCGTGACGGAGATGTCGGTGACGCCGCTGATGCCCTTCGCGACGAGCCGGACGTAGTCGCGGGTGGCCATCTCGGCGTCGCGCGTCATGTCCCAGGCCGCCGACCAGCACAGCGCGCGGGCCAGGCTCTCCCTGACGTCGCCGATGTGCTCGATCAGCGTCCGCTGCGAGTGCTCGTCCAGGCGGATCTTGGCGTAGGTGAGGTCGTCGTCGTTGACCAGGACGAGATCGGGCCGCTTCTGGCCGACGAGCTGCGGCACCTCCGTCCGGGCGCCGACCACGTCCAGCTCGACCCGCTCCCGCCGGACGATGCCGTCGGCCGTGTTGTCGTAGAGGCCGATGGCGAGGCGGTGCGAACGCAGCGTCGGATAGTCGGGCTTGGCCTCCTGCAAGACGGCGAACGACGTGAAGTTCCCGTCGCCGTCCACCTCGTACTCGGGCCGCATCGTGTTGACACCCGCGGTCTCCAGCCACTCCTTCGACCACGACGCCAGGTCGCGGCCGGACGTCTCCTCCAGCGCGCCCAGCAGATCGGCCAGGACGGTGTTGCCCCACGCGTGCCGGTCGAAGTACTTCCTTACGCCCACCAGGAAGTTGTCCAGCCCGACATACGCGACGAGCTGCTTCAGGACGGACGCGCCCTTCGCGTACGTGATCCCGTCGAAGTTCACCTCCACCGCGCGGATGTCGGGGATGTCGGCGGAGATCGGGTGCGTGGACGGCAGCTGGTCCTGCCGGTACGCCCACGCCTTCTCCAGGTTCGCGAACGTGGTCCACGAACCCGTCCACTTGGTGGCCACGGCCTGGCACAGGACGCTCATGTACGTGGCGAACGACTCGTTGAGCCACAGATCGTCCCACCACCGCATCGTGACGAGGTCGCCGAACCACATGTGCGCCATCTCGTGGAGGATGGTGTTGGCCCGAGTCTCGTACTCCGCGGTGGTCTGCCGGCTCCGGAAGATGTACTCGTCGCGAAACGTCACGCAGCCGGCGTTCTCCATGGCGCCCATGTTGAACTCGGGCACGAAGATCTGGTCGTACTTGCCGAAGGGGTACGCCATCGCGAACGCGGACTCGAAGAAGCCGAAGCCCTGCTTGGTCAGGGTGAAGATCTCGTCGGCGTCGAAGTAGTCGGCCAGTGACTTGCGGCAGAACAGTCCGAGCGGGACCTCGCCGTGGTCGCCGGTGTACGAGTCGGTGAGCACGTGATACTCGCCGGCGACGATGCACGTGATGTAGGTCGACATCGGCGGCGTCGTCTCGAACCGCCACACGCTGGTGCCCTCGCGGATCGGCTGCGGCTCCGGCGTGACGGCGTTGGAGGCCACCACCCAGT
>JBOHBY010000540.1:0-5114 GCA_050698635.1 Spirillospora sp. | reverse complement strand
GTCCTCACCCTGGGCATGAACCGCGTCCTCGGACGCGGCGCGGGCCTGGCGGGCCGGGGCGCGGAGGCGCTGGCCGCGCTCGCCGAGGGGCGCGCCGAGGCGCGGGCCGCGGCGCTCGCCGAGGTCGAGACCCAGGAGCGGGCGCTGCGCGAGGTGGTGGCGCGCAACGCGCGCATCGCGGCGCTCGCCGAGACGCGCGACAGGCTCGGCGCCGACGTGGCGCTCCCGGCCGAGCTGCCGCCGGACGAACGTCCGGCCGAGGAGCTCACCGCCTGGTGCGCCGCCACCGACCGTCTCCTGGACGAGGCCGAACGCCACCTGTCCGAACATTTGGCGGCCGAGGTCACCGCCCAGGTGTTCGCCACCCCCACCGAAGCTCTCCAAACCGACACGGCACAAAACCCACCGGAACCGTCGAGCAACGAGAACGCCGACGTCCAGCGGAGCCTCACCCGGATCATGGCGCGCCTTCTCCCGGACGCGGCCGACGCGGAACGGCGGGCGGTGGCGGAGGCGGCGCGGCTGCTGGCGGAGATCGGGACGCCGGACGAGGCCGACGGCGTCCTGAACGAGGTGCGCCTGCGGATCCAGGACGCGAACCGCCGCGTCGAGGAGCGCCGCGAGGACGAGCGCCGCCGCGCCGCCGAACGCGACGCCGCCGAGCAGGCCGAGGCCGAACGCCGGTACGTCCTCGACTCGATCACCACCGCGTTCGAGGACATGGGGTACGAGGTCCAGGCCGGTTTCGAGACCCTGACCGCCGACGACGGCACCGTGACGCTGACGAAGGGCGCCTGGCCCGACCACGGCGTCCGGATGCGGGTCGACGACGCGGCGCACGTGCGGGCGTCGATGGTGCGGGAGCGGCCCGCCGGGAGCGAGGACGACCGGCGCGTCGACGTCGAACGGGAACGGGAGTGGTGCGAGGCGTTCGAGGACGCGAGGACCCGTCTCGCGGCCGCCGGAATACGCTCCGACGTGTCGTGGCGGCTCGACCCAGGGGTCCGCGAGCTGCCGGTTTCCACCGGCTCACGGCAGACTAGGACCCGTGGGGGCCAACGCGAACGCAGCCGGGAACGTCCCACATGACGTCCCGGACGCGCGCGATGAGGCGTGACGAGAGCGGACTGGAGCAGGCCGGATGAGCATTGAATCGCCGACACTCGGTGGGCGGCTGCAGGGCTGGCCGCCGTTCATCCGCGAGCTGGACGCGACCCTCTCGGTGCACTCGCAGTACGTCCTGTCGGGCAACCTGTACGACAGCTTCCTCGCGCCGCCGGTCGACACGACCGGGCCGGCGCGGCTGCTGCCGCTGCGCGAGCTGCTGTGGGAGACGCTGCGCTCCAGCGGCGCGTCCTGCATGATCGTGTACGACCCGGTGGACGGCCTGCAGGTGTACCCGGGCGTCGGCGACGAGATCGGGGACGAGGCGGCGCGGTCGGCGGAGCGGCTGCTCGGCAAGATCAAGGCGGACGAGAAGCCGTCGCTGGAGGCGCTGACCCGGCAGCTGGCCGCGATCGCGCGGCCGAAGGAGAACATCCGCGCCGCGTTCGTGATCGACTCGGCGTCGCGGATCGCCCGGACGCCGACCGATCTGGAGCCGTCCGAGCGCGACTTCTTCCGGTTCTGCGCGAAGCTGTCGCGCAGCGCCCGTCCGGTCCGGGTGACGGGCCCGCGCCCGAAGCCGCTCTACAACCCGATCGTGTGGCTGGTGGAGCGGCCGGGCGACCTGCCGCCGTGGCTGACGACCGACAACGAGACGATCCGGGAGATCACGATCCCGCGCCCGCATCTGGGCGACCGGCAGGAGACGGCGCGGCTGCTGGCCCGCGCGTTCGGGGTCAGCGACGTCGGGGCGGACGAGGTCGCCACCGCGGCGTGCGACGCGTTCGCCGAGCAGGCCGACGGGCTCACGCTCCAGTCGATGATCGAGGTGACGCGGCTGGCGAAGGAGCGCAACGTCGACCTGGCCGACCTGCCGGACGCGGTCCGCACCTACAAGCTCGGCGTGCTCGACAACCCGTGGAGCCGCGGCCATCTGCGGCGCCGGGTGCTGGAGGGCGAGAGGCGCGTCCCGGAGCGGGTGATCGGGCAGCCGCAGGCCGTGACGAAGACGCTCGACATCCTCAAGCGGGCGGTGCTCGGCCTGTCCGGCGCGCAGGCGACGCGGTCGGGCAGCCGTCCGCGCGGGGTGCTGTTCTTCGCGGGCCCGACCGGTACCGGCAAGACGGAGCTGGCGAAGGCGATCACCGAGCTGGTGTTCGGGGACGAGTCCGCCTACCTGCGGTTCGACATGAGCGAGTTCTCGGGCGAGGGGTCCGGCGACCGGCTGATCGGGTCGCCGCCCGGCTATGTGGGCCACGAGGCGGGCGGGGAGCTGACCAACGCCGTCCGCGAGGACCCGTTCCGCGTGATGCTGTTCGACGAGATCGAGAAGGCGCACCCGCGGATCCTGGACAAGTTCCTCCAGATCCTGGAGGACGGACGGCTCACCGACGGGCGCGGCAACACCGTCCACTTCTCCGAGTCGATCCTGATCTTCACCTCGAACCTCGGGATGTACGTCCCCGGACGCGACCTCACGACCAGGGACGCGTCCCCGTACGGGTCGCCGAGCCGTGTGCAGAACATCACACCGGGGATGCCGTACGACGAGGTGGAGCAGCGCATCAAGGGCGCGGTCGCCGACCATTTCACCGAGGTCCTGAACCGTCCCGAGCTGCTCAACCGGTTCGGCGACAACATCGTGGTGTTCGACTTCATCGCGGGCGAGGCCGCGCACAAGATCTTCGACCTCCAGTTCGCGAACATCTGCCGGCGCGTCACCGACGAGCACCGGCTCGTCCTGGCCGTGAAGAGCGAGGCACTGGAGACGCTGCGCGGGTGGTGCACCGAGGAGCTGGACAAGGGCGGGCGCGGTATCGGCATGGCCCTGGAGTCGCACTTCGTGAACCCGCTGGCGCGCGCGCTGTTCGACCGCGATCTCGTCCCCGACGAGAAGATCACCGTGTCGGCCGTCCGGCGCGAGGGCAGCATCGTCCATCTGGACATCCAGTGACGCAGACCGAGAAATCGGCGCCGACGCTGCTGCTGGCGAAGGCGCACTATCCGGTGACCACACTTGGCCCCGGAACCCGCGCGGGCATCTGGACGCAGGGCTGCACCCTGCACTGCAGCGGCTGCCTGTCACGCGACACGTGGGACGCCGATCCGGGCAAGGCCGTGCCCGTCGAGACGGTGCTCGGCTGGCTGAAATCCCTGCCCGGACGGGTCGACGGCGTCACGATCTCCGGCGGCGAACCGTTCCAGCAGCCGGCCGCGCTGGCGGCGCTGCTGCGGGGAGTCCGCGCATGGCGGGACGGCCGCGACCATGAGACGATTGCATTGGACATATTGGTCTACAGCGGATATGTCTACTCTCGGCTCTCCCGCACCGCTGAGACGCGCGAGATCCTGGACATGTGCGACGCCGTGATCGCAGGGCCGTACGTCGATCGGCTCAACCCGGGGGGGCGACACTCCAGGGGTGGCTCTCTACTCTGGAGGGGGTCGGCCAACCAGCGTGTCGTGCCGCTGTCCCAGCTGGGGCAGGAACGGTACGGGGCACTGGCCGACATCGGGAAGACTGAAGAAGTAACAGGGCCCCGAGTACAGGTGTCCGTGGACGAAGGGCCGGAGGGAAGGCGGGTGTACTACATCGGGATCCCGCGAAGGGGTGACATGGATCACCTCGTTTCGAGTCTCGACCGCGCCGGGGTGCGCTCGGGGGATGTGTCATGGCGACCTTGAAATGTCCTGTCTGTGACGAACCGTTCCAGCCGGGCGATCTGCTCTGCATGAGCTGCGGGGCGAACCTGGCCCGCGCCGGCGGTGCTCAGCGTCCGGGCCCGGGCGGATACGACAACCAGCAGCAGCCGGGCTACCCGCCGCCCGGCCCGCAGCAGGGCGGCCAGCCGCAGTACGGCGCTCCGCCACCGGGTCCGCAGGGCGGCGGTCAGCCGTACCAGCAGGCGCCCGACCCGTACCAGCAGCAGGCTCCCCAGCCGCCCCCCGGGCAGTCGTCGGACCCCTGGGGTCCGCCGCAGCAGGGCCAGCCGCAACAGGGCCAGCCGCAGCAGCCGGACGCGTGGGGCCCGCCGCCCATGTCCCCTCAGCAGGGGGCCCAGCAGCAGACGCCCGACCAGCACGGGCAGCCGCACCACGCGCAGCCGCCGTACGGCCAGCCGCCGCAGCAGCAGCCTGGTGGTGGCCAGATGCCTCAGCAGCAGGCACCCGGCGGCGACCCGTGGGGTATGCCGCAGCAGCAGCCCCCACAGCAGCAGGACCAGTGGGGCACGCCGCCACAGCAGGAGCAGCAACAGCAGCCCCCGATGCCCGACTACCCGCCGCCGGACCAGCAGTTCCCCCCGGCGAACCAGCAGTTCCCCCCACAGGACCAGCAGTTCTCGCCGCCTCCGCAGCAGCAACAGCAGGACCAGTGGGGCGCACCGCCACAGCAGCAGCCGGACCAGTACGGCCTCCCGCAGCCGGGCCCGGGCGGTCCGGGCGGTGACCAGTACGGCCAGCCGCCGCAGCACGGCGGTCAGGGCCAGGGCCAGCCGCCGATGCCACCGCCGCACGGGCGCGAGGCGACGCTGCTGCCCCCCGACCACAACCAGGGCAGGCAGCCCGACGGCACGGCGTTCATGTGCCCGTACTGCGAGGCGGTGCTGCCCAACCCGGGCGCCGCGCAGTGCGACTCGTGCCTGCGTCCGCTGCCGTCCAAGGGCGCGCCCATCCTGCGCGTGATGTTCCCCACGGGCGAGCTCAAGGTCTCCGTCGGGCAGCATCTGGTGCTCGGACGGGACGCGGGCCAGTCACCGGTGGCGTCCACGTTCACGCAGTACGACAACGTGTCACGGCGCCACTCCACGGTGTGGCTCGACCCGTCCGGGACGGCGTGGGTGCGTGACGAGGGCTCCACCAACGGCACGTTCGTCAACGGCGAGCGACTCCCCCGCGGCGTGGAGGCCCCGCTCCGCAACGGCGACCAGCTCCGCCTGGCCGCCGACGTGACCGGCACGGTCCAGCTGAACTGACCGGCCACCAAGCCCGGCCACCAAGCCCGGTCACCA
>JBOHBY010000539.1:0-2436 GCA_050698635.1 Spirillospora sp. | reverse complement strand
GCCCCGACACCCGGACAGACGGCCCTCGCCCGCCACGACGGCGCCGCCGTCCGCGTCACCGGTTCCCGCATCACGATCGCCGCACCCGACCGTCCGGGCCTCCTCTGGCGCGCCGCGGGCGTCCTAGCCCTACACCGCCTGGACGTAAAGACCGCCCGCACCATCTCCTCGTCCACGCCACCCCCTCCAGACCCCACGCCCGCCGCCCCAACGCCCACCGTCCCGCCTATCCCCGCCGGACCGGACACGTCCACTGCCGAACCGTCCGCCCATGGCGCCGCTCCCCACCCAGACAGGAACACAACCGCCGACGTCGACACCGCACCAGTAGCGACCGCATCCCCTGAGGGGAGCACAACTCCGTCCGTCCCCATGGGCACCTTGGCCACACAACCCAACGCCACACAATCCAACGCCACACAACCCAACGGCACCGAAACAAGGCTCAACCCGTCCGCCGGTGGGACGTCCCCGAACGCGACGGCCGTGCTGGACTTCACGGCTGTCCCCGAGTACGGCGCACCGCCGGATCCGGCCAGCCTGGAAGCCGACCTCCGGCGGATGCTCGCCGACCGGCTCGATGTGGCGGACCGTCTAGAACGGCGGGCACGGTCCATGCGCGTACGGCCCGGCGTGGCGGTGGCCCCGCCACGGGTGATGATCGTGGAGGACGCGTCCCGCACGGCCACCGTCGTCGAGGTCCGCGCCCATGACCGCCCCGGGCTGCTCTGGCGGATCGGGCAGGCGCTGGGCGCATGCGGCCTGCGAGTTCGCGCCGCCCAGGTCGACACCCTGGGAGCCGAGGCCGTGGACGTCTTCTACGTCGTCGACGCGAAGGGCCACCCCTTGGACGACCCCGCCACACTCGCGGCCGTCCGCCTCGAGATCCTGGCTGCCCTCCACTGACCAGCGCGTCCGCGCACGTCCCCGCCACGGCGGCCGCCCCGGATCACCGCACCGCAACCTCGAACCGCGGAACAACGGCCGCCTCCTGGACGCCCCCCGGACGTCGAGGCACATGGGCCTCCCGCCCTCCAACTCCACGAGCATGCCCGCAAACGCGGTACGCAACGTGCGCACGACCCCGCCCTGCCCGCGAGCCTGCTCTGCCCGCGATCCCGCTCTTCGCACCAGCCAGTCCTGCGAGCGGCCGGGGGGTCAGGCCACAGTCACACGGTCTTGGGACAGACCCGGCATGGCACCGTCTCGCAAGGCCGGATCAGGCCAGGCGTCCGGCGGAGGCGGCCCCTCGGCCCGACCAAGGACGAGCGTCCGCGGTCGGCGGACGAACCGCCGTGGCCCTGCGGACGAGCGGGCGTTGAGAACGGTCCGGCGGGAGGGGCAGGGCTCGGCCGGTGACCCGATACGCTGATAAGCGATCCCAGACGCTTTCCAAGGACGGTCCAGACACGTGTTCGAGACGCTCTCCGACCGGTTGACGACGGTCTTCTCGTCGCTGCGCAGCAAGGGCCGGCTCTCCGAGGCCGACATCAACGCCACGGCCCGCGAGATTCGGATCGCGCTGCTTGAGGCCGACGTCGCGCTGCCCGTGGTCAAGGACTTCATCGCGCAGGTCAAGGAGCGGGCGCAGGGCTCGGAGGTCTCGCAGGCGCTGAACCCGGCGCAGCAGGTCGTCAAGATCGTCAACGAGGAGCTCATCAACATCCTCGGCGGCGAGACGCGCCGGATCAGGCTGGCCAAGAACCCGCCCACCGTGATCATGCTCGCGGGCCTGCAGGGCGCGGGCAAGACGACGCTGGCGGGCAAGCTGGCCAGGTGGCTGAAGCAGGAGGGCCACGCGCCGATGCTCGTGGCCGCCGACCTGCAGCGTCCCAACGCCGTCCAGCAGTTGCAGGTCGTCGGCGAGCGGGCCGGGGTGCCGGTGTTCGCGCCGGAGCCGGGCAGCGGTGTCGGCGACCCGGTGGACGTGTCGCGCCGGTCCATCGAGCAGGCCAAGCACGCCCAGCACGACGTCGTCGTCATCGACACCGCGGGACGTCTCGGTGTCGACACCGAGATGATGCAGCAGGCCATCGACATCCGCGATGCCGTCAAGCCCGACGACGTGCTGTTCGTCGTCGACGCGATGGTCGGCCAGGACGCGGTCAACACCGCGCAGGCGTTCATGGACGGCGTCGGCTTCGACGGCGTCGTCCTGACCAAGCTCGACGGCGACGCGCGAGGCGGTGCGGCGCTGTCGGTCCGGCACGTCACCGGACGCCCGATCATGTTCGCCTCGACGGGCGAGAAACTCGAGGACTTCAGCGTCTTCCACCCGGACCGCATGGCGGGTCGCATCCTCGACATGGGCGACATCCTCACCCTGATCGAGCAGGCCGAGCAGGCGTTCGACGCCGAGCAGGCCGAGAAGATGTCCAGCAAGTTCGCCTCGGGCGAGGACTTCACCCTCGAGGACTTCCTCGAGCAGATGATGAT
>JBOHBY010000538.1:0-3149 GCA_050698635.1 Spirillospora sp. | reverse complement strand
CGATCCTGCTGGTCGAGCACGACATGGAGCTGGTCCAGGCGGTGTGCGAGCAGGTCACCGTCCTGGATTTCGGGAATGTGATCGCATCCGGCCCGACCGGCGAGGTCCTGGAGGACCCCGCCGTCAGGGCCGCCTACCTCGGGGCCGCGGACGTTCCGGCGTCCTGAGCTTTCCGTCACAACCACCACCCAACCTTCCCCGCGAACAAGGGCCACTTCGATGAAACGCACATACACGCGCACAGCCACGGGGGCGGCCGCGGCCGCGCTCCTCATCTCGCTCACCGGCGTCGCATGCTCGGACTCCGGCGGCACCGACGGGCCGATCAAGGTCGGCGCGATCAACGGCATCACCGGTCTGTTCCAGACCCCCGAGGTCCCGAAGGCCGTCAAGGCGGTCTTCGAGGAGGTCAACGCCGCCGGCGGCATCGGCGGCCGGAAGCTGGAGCTGGTCAGCAAGGACGACGCCATGGACCCGGCGCGCTCCAGCCAGGCCGCCCGGCAGCTGATCAAGTCGGAGAACGTCGTCGCGCTCGCCGGCTCGTCCAGCGCGGTGGACTGCGGTGTCAACCGCGCCACCTACAGCAAGGAGAAGATCGTCTCGGTGCCGGCGATCGGCGTCGACCCGTCCTGCTTCGCCAGCCCGAACATCGCGCCGGTGAACCCGGGCCCGTACACGCTCACCACCGCGATGCTGTACTACGCGTCGGAGACGCTGAAGCGCGACAAGGTCTGCCTCGCCTACACCGTCCTGCCCGGCAGCGGCGGCGGCATCGAGAAGGCGATCAAGGACTGGACCGACCTCACCGGCAAGACCCTCGCCCACAAGAACCTCGCCGTCGGCCAGGGCGACCCGACCCGCTACCTGGTGGGCCTGAAGAACGCGGGCTGCCAGGCCGTGGCCTACAACTCGCAGGTCGGGCCGTGGTTCCAGCAGGCCAAGACCCAGGGCATGCAGAACGTCGACTTCATCCTCGCCGCCAACAGCTACACCGACGCCAACGCCAAGGTGATCCCGGCGGGCATGAACGCCTACGCGGGCACCGAGTGGCAGCCCTACACCGACCCGAAGCTGCCGGGCAACGAGCGCTGGTCGCAGATCGTCGAGAAGAACGGCATCCAGAAGACCGCCTTCAGCCAGGGCGCGGTCATGGCGGCGGACGTGTTCGTCCAGGTCCTCAAGACGATCAAGGGTGACATCACCCGCGAGTCGGTGACCAAGGCGTTCAAGGAGATGAAGCCGATCAACTACCCGATGGTCGGCACCCCGTACGTGTTCGGCCCCGGCAACGACCACAACCCGATCAAGGGCAGCCAGTTCGTGAAGGCGGAGAACGGGGGCTGGAAGGTCCTGCCCGGCGGCTTCACCGTCCCCACCAAGAAGTAGCCGTGCGCACCGGGCGCGCGGGCCCGTCCCGCGCGCCCGGTCCCACCGGAGGTATCCGATGCTGAACTCTGTTGTCGCCGGGCTGACCAGCGGCGGCGGTTACGCACTGCTCGGCCTGTGCGTCGTGCTGACCTACCGGCTCGTCGCCGTGGTCAACTTCGCGATGACGGCCGTCGGCGCGATGGGCGCCTTCACGATGGTCTCGCTCACCGACCGGGGCCTGAACGTGTGGCTCGCCCTGCTGGTCGGCGCGGTCTCCGCGGCGCTGCTGTCCGGGCTGTTCGGCGCGGCGCTCGTCAAATGGTTCGCGGGTCACCGCGAGGGGACCAAGGCCGCCGTCACCGTCGCGCTGTACGTGGCGCTGACCGCGATCGGGCTCCGGCTGTTCGGCGGCACCACCACCGGCGCGCGCCAGTTCCCGAACCCGTTCAGCGACCCCGTCTTCACCGTCGGCGGCGTCGTCGTCCCGGAGTCGGTGCTGGTGTCGCTGGCGTTCGCCGTGCTGATCACGGTGGCGGTCGGGCTGATGCTGACCCGCACCAGGCTCGGGCTGAAGCTGCAGGCGCTGTCGGAGCGGCCGGGCACCGCCGAGGTCGTCGGCATCCCCGCGCCGCGGCTCGCCGTCGGCGTCTGGGCCGGTGTCGGCGCCATCACGATGCTGGTGATCGTGCTGGTCGCGCCGCGGCTCGGCGGCGACTTCGGCACCCTGTCCGGGCTGATCAGCACCGCGCTGGCGGTGGCGATGGTCGGCGCGTTCCGCAACCTGCCGATGACGCTCGCCGGCGGCCTCATCGTGGGGTGCCTGGAGGGCATGTCGTCCTCGCTGGACTCCATCCAGAAGTACCAGGGCGTCGTGCCCTTCGTGGTGATCCTCGTCCTGCTGTGGTGGCGCAGCCGCCGCGAGGTCTGGGACACCGCGCACAGCCGCTGACCCTCGGGTTCGTCCCGAGCCGCGGCCTCCCCCCGGAAGAAGGAAACGAGGACAGATGCCCCACCCGACCTCCACCAGGGCGGCCGTGCTCCGCGAGCACGGCGCGGACCTGAGCATCGAGGAGCTCCCGCTGCCCCCCGAGTGCGAGCCGGGCGCGGCGCTCGTCCGGGTCGACTGCGCCACGCTGTGCGCGACGGACGTGCACCTGTGGTCCGGCGCCATGGCGTTCCCCGAGATGCTGCCGATCGTCCTCGGCCACGAGACGATGGGCACCGTCGTCGCCACCGGCGCCGGGACCCGTGACGCGCTCGGCCGCGACGTCAAGGTCGGCGACCGCATCGGCTGGTCGGAGTCGGTGTGCGGACGCTGCTACGGCTGCACCGTCCTGCGCAACCCCGTCGCGTGCTCCGAACGCGGCTACGGGTTCCTGCTGCGCGCCGACCGCTTCCCCTACGCGACGGGCGGGCTCGCCGGGCACAACTACGTGACGCCTGGGGCGCTGAAGCTCGTCCTGCCCGACGAGGTGAAGGACACCTGGGCGGCGTCCGCCGGGTGCGCGGTCAAGACCGTCCTGCACGCCTTCGACCGGGCCGGGGGAGTACGGCCCGGATCGACGGTCGTGGTGCAGGGCGCGGGCGCGCTCGGGATCGTCGCGACGGCCGTGGCGAGCCTGTCCGGGGCCGGGAAGGTCATCACGATCGGCGCGCCGGACGCCCGGCTCGGCCTGGCCCGCCGTTTCGGCGCGGACGAGACCATCGACCTCTCCGGCGACGCCGACGCCCGGATCGCCGCGGTCATGGAGGCCACCGGCGGACGCGGCGCCGAGCTCGTC
>JBOHBY010000537.1:0-1504 GCA_050698635.1 Spirillospora sp. | reverse complement strand
TGGCCTCCCCGGTGTCGTACAGGTCGCGCAGCTCACGGATCGTGCGGCCGTCCTCCGGTGCGAAGGTGGACATCGGGACCTCCTAGATCATTGCGGAACGGGTCATCCGGCGTGCCAGACCTGGCGGGCGCCGACCCACGTGGACAGCACCGGGATCTCGGCCAGCTCCTCCGGTTCGGCGCGCAGCGGGTCCGCGCCGAGGACGGTGAAGTCGGCGAGGCGGCCGGCGGCGATACGGCCCTTGTCGTCCTGTTCGCCGGACGCCGCCGCCGAGCCGGCCGTGTAGACCTCCAGCGCCTCGTACGGGGTGAGCCGCTCGTCCTCGCCGAGGACGGTGCCGTCCTGCGCCCGGCGCGTCGTCAGCGACTGGAGCGCGTACAGCGGTTCCAGCGGGCCGCACGGGTAGTCGGACGAGCCGGCGACCGTGATCCCCGCGTCGCGGAAGGTGCGATGCGGGCTGATGCGCGCGGCGCGCTCGCGCCCGTAGTGCCCGACGAGGTTGCGGCCGTGGTAGGAGATGAACGCGCCGAAGGGCACCGGGATCACGCCCAGCGCGCGGATCCGCTCCACCAGCCCCGGATCGACGACCGAGCAGTGCTCGATGCGGTGCGTCTGGCCGGGGCGCGGGGGAGTGGCCGCGACGGCCGCCTCCATCGCGTCCAGCACCTTGGAGATCGCGAGGTCGCCGTTGGCGTGCACCGCGAGACGGCTGCCCGCCGCGTGCACCCGGTGGACGACCTCGGCGATCTCCTCGTCCGGCATGACCTGGATCCCGCCGGTGCGCTCGCCGAGCGCGCCCTGGTACGGCGTCCGGCACAGGCAGGTGCCGCCGGAGACCGCGCCGTCGGTCATCATCTTCACGCCGTTGAAGCGCAGCGTCGTGTCGCCGAACCCGGTGCGCAGGCCGAGCTCCAGCGCGGGTTCGAAGAACTCGTACCAGAGCAGCATCCCGACCCGCGTCGTCAGCGCGCCCGCGTCCCGCGCGGCCTGGTAGAGCGCCCAGTCGGCGGGGTGGACCATGGCGTCGGTCACCGAGGTGATCCCGGCGGCGTTCATCCGGGCGAGCATCCGGCGCAGCGACTCGACCCGCGCGTCCATCGTCGGTTGCGGGACGAGCGGTGCCCGCGACCCGTGCCCGAGGTAGCCCTCCATCCAGGCCCGCTCGTACAGGACGCCCGTCAGCCGCCCCCCATTGGCGGCACTGTCGCGCACGAGCTCACCGCCGACCGGGTCGGGCGTGTCCTCGGCGTACCCGGCGGCGGCCAGCGCCCGCGAGTTGGCGACGGCGCCGTGGTACGAGTAGTGGATGATCAGTACGGGGTGCCGCTCGGAGACCCGGTCGAGCAGCGTCCGGTCGACGCGGTGGCCGTCCTCGGTGCGGGAGACGTCGAAGTTGTGCCCCACCACCCATTCGCCCTCGGGCGTGGCGGCCGCCCGCTCGGCCAGCGCCCGCCGCACCTGCTCGGCGCTGCCGGTGACGGTCGGCGCCAGGTCCACGTAGAGG
>JBOHBY010000536.1:0-2569 GCA_050698635.1 Spirillospora sp. | reverse complement strand
AGCGAACCGGGGGGCGTGGGGGGTCGTCCCCCCACAAGGAGGAAGCATGAACACCGCGTCGCCGGAGGAGCTGCGGGAGCTGTTCCTCTTCGAGGACCTCGACGACGACAAGCTCGGCTGGCTGTCGAAGTACGGGACGGTCGAGGACGTCCCCGCCGACGGCGTGATCTGCGCGCAGGGCGAGCCCGCCGAGTTCCTGTACGTGCTGCTGGACGGCGAGATGGCGCTGTCGACGAACGTCCGGGGTCACATCGTCGAGGTGACGAGGACGGCGCGTCCCGGCACCTACGGCGGCGCCGTCCAGGCGTACCTGGGCGACCAGATCGAGCAGATCTACCAGCACACGCTCCGTGCGGTGCGGCCGTGCCGGATGTTCGTGCTGCCCGCCCGCAAGTTCGGCAAGTCCGTCCGCAGCTGGTTCCCGATGGCCGCGCACCTGCTGGAGGGCATCTTCTTCGGGATGATCAACAACCGGCGGGTCGTCGACCAGCGGGAGCGGCTCACCGCGCTCGGCACGATCACCGCCGGGCTCACCCACGAGCTGAACAACCCGGCCGCCGCCGCGGCGCGGGCCAGCACGGAGCTGGGCGACCGGCTCCTCGGCGCGCAGCAGAGCCTCGCAGACCTCGCGGCGCAGGGCGTTGACTGCACGCATCTGAGCGCGCTGGTCGCGCTGCGCCCCGAGCTCCGCCCGCAGGCGGCCAGGCGGAGCCCGCTGGAGGTCAGCGACGCCGAGGACGAGCTCGGTGACTGGCTGGAGGAGCACGGAGTCGGCGACGCCTGGGACCTCGCCCCCGGACTGGTCGCCGCGGGCATCGGTGTCGAGCACGCGGAAGAGGTCAGGGCGGCGGCGGGCGAGCACCTGCCGGGCGCGATGCGCTGGCTCACCGAGGTGATGGAGGTCGCGCAGCTCCAGTCGGAGATCTCCGAGGCGATGGCCCGCATCACCACGCTGCTGGACTCGGCGCGCCAGTACTCCCAGCTCGACCGCGCCGCGCACCAGCGCGCCGACCTGCGCGAACTGCTCGACAGCACGCTCACCATGCTCAAACGCAAGATCGGCCAGGACGTGACGGTGAAGACCGACTACGACCCCGGCCTGCCGCCCGTCCCCGTCTACGCGGCGGAGCTGAACCAGGTGTGGACGAACCTGATCGTCAACGCGCTCTACGCGATGCAGGGCTCGGGCACGCTCACGATCCGCACCGCGCGCGAGAACGACCACGCGCTCGTGGAGATCGGCGACACCGGCACAGGGATTCCCGAGGAGGACCTCGGCCGGATCTTCACGCCGTTCTTCACCACCAAGCCGGTCGGGCAGGGCACCGGCCTCGGCCTGGACATCTCCTGGCGCATCGTCGCCGACCGGCACGGCGGCGACATCCGCGTCGAGTCGCTGCCGGGCGACACCCGCTTCCAGGTCCTGCTGCCCCTCACCGAGACCGGCGCCGAGTGAGCGCGCTCCTCGAAACGCGGCCTAGTCGAACAGGTCGGGCTGCTCGCGGGTGATCTGGTCGTAGAGCGGCTGGTAGTTGATCCAGCCGACCAGGTCGTTGCCGATCTGCTCGTGGGTCAGGACGGCGTTGTCGTGCTCGATCGGCACGACCTGTCCGGCGGCCTTCGCGAGGAGCTGCACCTGGCAGGAACGCTCCATCGTGATGAACCACCAGGCGGCGGCGTCGACGGTGTCGCCGACGGTCAGCAGGCCGTGGTTGCGCAGGATCACGGCCTTGGTGTCGCCGAGCGCGGCGGCGATGCGCTTGCCCTCGTCCAGGTCGGTGACGACGCCGGTGTAGTCGTCGAACAGGCCGTGGTCCTGGTAGAACGCGCACACGTCCTGCGTGATCGGCTCCAGTGTCCGGCCGAGCGTGGAGATCGCCCGCCCGTAGGTGGAGTGACTGTGCGCGGCGGCGACGACGTCCGGCCGTCCCTGGTGGATCTGGGAGTGGATCGCGAACGCGGCCTCGTTGACCGGGTAGCGCCCCTCGACGACCCGGCCCTCGTGGTTCACCAGGATCAGATCGCTGACCGTGATGTGCTTGAACGACATCCCGAACGGGTTGACCCAGAAATGGTCGGCCCGTTCCGGGTCGCGGGCGGTGATGTGCCCGGCCACGCCCTCCTCGAAGCCGAACTTCCCGAAGATCCGCAGCGCGGCCGTGAGGCGCTCCTTGCGGTGGCGGCGCTCGTCCTCGACGTCGTCGAACGTCGGCGGCAGCCGGAAGATCAGGTCGGTCGGCAGCTTCTCCAAGAACTCGTCTTCGTCGGACATCCGAGTACTCCTTTCTGGTCTGCCACCACGGAACATCATCGTCAGGGGGTCCGGCTAGGGCGGAGCCGCCTAAGCCTGGCCGCCCCCGTTGTCCGCGCCGGACAACGGGGGCGCAGAATGGGGGAATGGAGCCCGGAATGGAGCCCACCGACGGCGAGCGGTTCCTGCGGCTGCTGGCCGAGCACGGCGACGACCCGGTCCTGCTGGAGACGGCGGTCCGCGCCGCCCGCGGCAGGTCGGAGCTGCTGGCGGCGCTGCCCGAGGAGGAGACCCGGCGGCACACCCGCGCGCTCATGC
>JBOHBY010000535.1:0-2525 GCA_050698635.1 Spirillospora sp. | reverse complement strand
CGACGTGACCTGGCCGGACATCCTGCTCATGGTCGGCGACCAGGTCTACGCCGACGAGCTCAGCGACGCGATGCGCGAGTTCATCGGGGGCCGCCGCGCGCCGGGCGACCCGCCGTCCGACGAGGCCGCCGACTTCGAGGACTACACCCACCTCTACAAGCTGGCCTGGCACGACGACGCGGAGGTGCGGTGGCTGCTGTCCACCGTCCCCACGTTCACGATCTTCGACGACCACGACATCCGCGACGACTGGAACACCTCCTACGCGTGGCGCCAGCAGATGTGGTCGCAGCCCTGGTGGCGACACCGCATCACCGGCGGGATCGGCTCGTACTGGATCTACCAGCACCTCGGGAACATGTCGCCGGAGGAGCGCGCGGCCGATCCCGTCTACAAGGCGGTGCGGACGGCGTCCGACAGCACCGGCGACGCGGGCGCCGTCCTGGACGAGTTCGCAGAGAAGGCCGACAAGGAACCGGCCAGTACACGCTGGAGCTACGCGCACAACTGGGGCGCCACCCGCCTGATCGTCGTCGACAGCCGCTGCTCCCGCCTCCTTACCGCCGACCGGCGCGGCATGCTCGACGACGACGAGTTCCGCTGGCTGGACGAGCAGTGCCAAGGCGGCATGGACCATCTGCTCATCGCGAGCTCCCTGCCCTACCTGCTGCCCAGCGCGATCCACCATGCGGAGTCGTGGAACGAGGCCATGGCAGGCGGCGCCTGGGGCAAGTCCGGCGCCAAGCTGGGCGAGAAGATCCGCCAGGCCGCCGACCTGGAGCACTGGGCGGCGTTCGAGCGCTCGTTCCGCCAGGTGGCCGCCGGTGTCGTGGCCGTCGGACGCGGTGAACGCGGCCCGGCTCCGGCGAGCATCTCGTTCCTGTCCGGCGACATCCACTACTCCTACCTGGCGCGGGTCACCGAGCCCGGCACCCAGTCGAAGATCACGCAGATCGTCTGCTCGCCGCTGCGGAACCCGCTGATCGGCAAGTTCCGCTGGGCCAACCGCGTCGCGTGCTCGCGGGCGACCGGCGGACCGTTCCGCCTGCTGGCCAAGCTGTCGAAGGTGGCCGTCCCGCCGATCCGGTGGCGGATGACGGACGGCCCCTGGTTCGACAACGCCATCGCCACCGTCCACCTGTCGGGACGCGACTGCGACGTCCGCTGGGAGACACCGCGCGACGGCGGCACCCTCAACGAGATGGGCCACGCCACCATCACCGCCTGACGAACACGAGCAAGGAACCAAGGCGGGGGCGGACGGGCGCGCGGTTCGCGCGGAGAGGTGTACGCGCCCGCCCGCGTCTGCGCGCGGGGTGCGTCCGTTCCACCCCCTCGCCGGAACGAACGCACCCCGCGTGAACGGCCCGCCCCGGTACCGCCCACGCCGTAACCGACGCGGCCACCCCCAACCCATGACGCGGTTCAGGTAAAGAACTACGACTGTGGCCAAATTGCGCGACAACTCGTGGCCAAGTCGTCACAATGAGCAAGCATGGAGCGACGTGCCCGGCAAGGCGACCAGGCGGACGACCCCGCCAAACCCGTCCCAGACGAGTCCGGAACCCCCGAGACGGGCGAGTCCGCCATCCCCGAGACGGGCGACACCCCGCCCGGGGCCGGCGAGTCGGCCACCCCCGAACCGAGCGACGCGGAGCTGATCGCGCGGGTCCGCGCCGGTGACGTGTCCGCCTACGGGACCCTGTACGAACGGCACCTCGCCGCCGCCCGCGGCCTCGCCCATCACCTGGCCGGGCACGATGTCGCCGACGACGCCGTCCAGGACGCCTTCACCAAGGTCCTCAAGATCCTGAAGACCGGCGGAGGCCCCGACGCCGGGTTCCGCCCGTACCTGCTGACCGTCGTCCGCCGGACGGTCTACGACCGGCACCGCGCCGACAAGCGCGTCCAGCACACCGACACGATCGAGAGCTTCGACCCCGGTGTCCCGTTCGACGACCCGGCGGTCAGGGAGCAGGAGCACTCGATGATCGCCCGCGCGTTCCGGTCGCTGCCGGAACGCTGGCAGACGGCGCTCTGGCACACCGAGGTCGAGGGCGCCAAGCCCGCCGACGTCGCCCCGCTGCTCGGCCTCACCGCGAACGCCGCCGCCGCTCTCGCCTACCGCGCCCGCGAAGGACTGCGCCAGGCCTACCTGCAGATGCACCTGGACACCGTCGCCGCCGACGCCGCCTGCCGTCCGTCCTTGGAGAAGCTCGGGTCGTACGTGCGCGGCGGGCTGGCCGAACGCGAATCCCGCAAGGTGAAGCGGCACCTCAGGAGCTGCAAGAGCTGCAAGGGCGTCCACGCTGAGCTGGCGAACCTCAACACGGCCCTGCGCGACGTCCTCGGCCCGCTCGTTCTCGGCGCGGCTACCTCCGGGTATCTCGCGTCCAAAGGCGGCGGCGTATTCCTCCGGCTCCGGCACATGCCGAAGCGGCAGCAGGCGACGATCGGCGGCAGCGTGATCGTCGTGACGGCGGTCGCCATGGCGATGACGCTGGTCTCCAGCGAGGAGCCCATCC
>JBOHBY010000534.1:0-4192 GCA_050698635.1 Spirillospora sp. | reverse complement strand
GGCCAGGGCGATGCGCTGGCGCTGGCCGGCGGAGAGGCCGAGTCCCCGCTCGCCGAGCGGAGTGTCGAGGCCGCGGGGCAGGGCGTCGATGAAGTCCAGGGCGTTCGCGGCTCGCGCGGCGGCGCGGACGCCGGCGCCGGTCGCGTCGGGGCGGCCCAGGCGGATGTTGGCGGCGATCGTCCCGGTGAACAGGTGCGGGCGTTGCGGGACCCAGGCGATCTGGGCGCGCCAGGCGTCCGGGTCGAGGTCGGCGAGCTCGGCCCAGTCGACCAGGACGCGTCCCTTGTCGGGCTGGACGAACCCCAGCAGCACGGCCAACACGGTCGATTTCCCCGCCCCGCTCGGCCCGGTGAGCGCGACCGACTCGCCAGGGTGGACGGTGAGGGACAGCCCGTCGAGCGCTGGCGTGTCGCGTCCGTCGTAGGCGACGGTCACGCCGTCCAGCCGGATCGTGGCACGGGTCAGGTCGGGGATGGCTGCGGCGCTGGTGCCGGTGGCGGGAGCGGGCGCGGGGGTCTCGATCACTTCGAAGATCCGTCCGGCGGCGGTGAGGCCCTCGACGCTCGCGTGGTACTGCGCGCCGACCTGGCGCAACGGCAGGTACGCCTCCGGCGCCAGGATCAGCACGAGCAGCGCGGTCTCCAGGCCGATCCCGCCCTCGACCAGACGCAACCCGATGGAAACGGCGACGAGCGCGACCGACAGCGTCGACAGCAGTTCGAGGACGAGGGCCGACAGGAACGCGATCCGCAGGGTCGACATGGTGGCGCGGCGGTGCCGGTCGGTGACCTCGCGGATCTTGTCCGCCTGGGCGCGGGCGCGTCCGAAGATCTTCAGCGTGGGGAGGCCGGCGACGACGTCCAGGAAGTGCGCGGACAGGACGGAAAGCGTGTGCCACTGCCGGTCCATCTTCCGCTGGGTGGTGAGCCCGACGAGGATCGCGAACACGGGGATGAGGGGGAGCGTCACGGCGATCGTCACGGCCGACAGCCAGTCGCCGAGCAGGATCCGTGCCCCGACGGCGACCGGAACGATCACCGCGAGGACGAGTTGTGGCAGGTAGCGGGCGAAGTAGTCGTCCAGCGCGTCGATCCCGCGGGTGGCGAGGGTGGCGAGCTCGCCGCTGCGTTCGCCCGACAGCCAGCGCGGCCCGAGCCGCAGCGCGTGCGTCAGCAGCCGGCCGCGCAACCGCGACTTCACGGCGGCGGACGAGCGATGCGCCGCAACCTCCTGCAACCAGGCGACGAGCGTCCGGCCGAGGACGACGCCGAGCAGGAGCAGCAGCGGGACGCGCAGGTCGCCGAGCGTGGCGTCGCCGAGGAACGCGCGGGTCAGCATGTCGGCGAGCAGCGTCGCCTGCGCGATGATCAGCCCGGCGGTGACGGCGCCGAGCGCGACCGACGCGACCAGGAAGATCCGGGTCGTCCGGGCGTGCTTGAGCAGCCGCGGGTCGAGGGGCTTCATCGCACCGGCTCACCCTTCACCGGCTTCCGTGCCGGGATGTGCGACGTGCCGATGCGCTTGCGGAACACCCAGTACGTCCAGCCCTGGTAGATCATCACGATCGGGGTGAACACGGCCGCCACCCACGTCATGATCTTGAGCGTGTAGGCGGACGAGGCGGCGTTGGCGGTGGTCAGGCCGTTCGCCGCGGCGAGGGTGGACGGCATGACGTCCGGGAACAGCGAGACGAACAGCGTCGCGACGGCGAGCACGATGGCGGCGCCGGTGCCGATGAACGCCCAGCCCTCGCGCCCCTTCCGGTTGGCGACGGCCGCGACGACCAGACCGGCGGCCGCTCCCCCGGCGGTCAGCCAGGTCACGGGCTTGCCGTACTGGAGCTGCGTGATCAGCAGGAAGCTCCCACCGGCGGCGATGGCCCCGATCGCGGCGACGCTCGCGATGAAACGGGCGCGCACGCGGATGTCCCCGGACGTCTTGAGCGCCAGGAACACCGCCCCGTGCAGGACGAAAAGGATCATCGTCGTGAGCCCGCCGAGGAGCGCGTACGGGTTGAACAGGTCGCCGAGCGTCCCGGCGTACTCGTGGCCCGCGTCCAGCGGCACCCCCCGGACGATGTTCGCGAACGCGACACCCCATACGAACGCGGGCACGAGGCTGCCCCAGAAGATCGCCTTGTCCCAGCGGGCGCGCCACCGGACGTCGTCGCGCTTGCCGCGGAACTCGAACGCGACCCCGCGCACGATCAGCGCCAGCAGGACGGCGAGAAGCGGCAGGTAGAAGCCGCTGAACAACGTCGCGTACCACTCGGGAAACGCGGCGAACATCGCGGCGCCCGCGACGATGAACCACACCTCGTTGGCGTCCCAGACGGGCCCGATGGTGTTGATGACGACCCGGCGTTCGACATCACTGCGCCCCAGCACGGGCAGCAGCATGCCGACACCGAAGTCGAATCCCTCCAGGAAGAAGTAGCTCGTCCACAGGAAGGCGATGACGATGAACCACACGGTGGTGAGTTCCATGACCGATCAGCCCTCTCAGTAGGCGAACGCGAGCGAGCGCTCGGAATCGTCGTCGGAGTCGTCGCCGGGCGGCGGTGGAAGCGCCTCGTCCTCGGACGGCGGCCCGGCCTTGGCGTACTTGAGCAGCAACCCGGCCTCGATCACCGCGAGAACGGCGTAGAGCGCGGTCAGCGCGACAACGGAGATGAGCATCGACGACGCCGAAACACCGGGCGACACGCTCTGCGACGTCTTCATCACGCCGAACACCGACCATGGCTGCCGGCCCATCTCCGTGAAGATCCAACCAGCGGAGTTGCCGAGGAACGGCAGCGTCAGCGACAGCATCCCGACCCGGTACACCCACCGGTTGGACGGCAGCCGCCCGCGCCGCAGCAGCCACAGCCCGGCGAGCGACACGAGCGCGGTGAGCATCCCCACCCCGACCATGAGCCGGAAGTTCCAGTAGATCGCCGGGACGAACGGCCGGTAGTCGCCGGGCCCGTACCGCGCCTCCTCGGCGGCCTGGACGTCGTTGATCCCCTTGACCTCGCCGTCGAAGGTGCTGGTGGCCAGGAACGACAGGACGCGCGGCACCTTGATCCCGAAGACCTCCTCGCCGCCGTCCGGCGTCCCGAGCGTGAAGACCGAGAACGAGGCGGGCTGCTCGGTCTCGTAGAGCGCCTCGGCGGCGGCCATCTTCATCGGCTGCTGCTCGGTCATGACCTTGCCCTGCTGGTCTCCCGTGACCGCGACGCCGATGGACGCGATCGCCGTGACGGCCAGCGCCAGCCGCAGCGACGGCCGGAACACCTCCACGTTCTTGCACCGCGCCAGATGCCACGCGCTGACGCCCGCCATGAACATCCCGCCCGTGACGAACGCCGCCGTGATCGTGTGCGGGAACGCGACGAGATGCGTCGAGTTGGTCAGGACGGCCCAGAAGTCGGTGAGGACGGCCCGTCCGGACTCCTCGTCGATCCGGTAGCCGACCGGGTGCTGCATCCACGAGTTCGCGGCGAGGATGAAGAACGCCGACAACTGTGTCCCGATCGCCACCAGCCAGATGCAGGCCAGATGGACCTTCTTCGGCAGCCTGTCCCAGCCGAAGATCCACAGCCCGAGGAACGTCGACTCGACGAAGAACGCGAGCAGCCCCTCGATCGCGAGCGGCGCGCCGAAGATGTCGCCGACGAACCGCGAGTAGTCGCTCCAGTTCATGCCGAACTGGAACTCCTGCACGATGCCGGTGATGATCCCCATCGCGAAGTTGATCAGGAAGAGCTTCCCCCAGAACTTGGTGGCGCGCAGGTAGTGGATCTTGCCCGTCCGCACCCACGCCGTCTCCAGCCCCGCGACGAGCGCCGACAGCCCGATCGTCAGCGGGACGAACAGAAAGTGGTACACGGTCGTGATCCCGAACTGCCACCGCGCGACATCCACCGGGTCCATACCGAGCCCCTCCGCCCATCTACTACAAGCTGTAGTACTACGACATGTGGAACATACTACGACCTGTAGTACTACTGCACGTCGTTGATTCGCTCACAAGATGGGGGCCAAGCGGGGTAGTCTGAGCTGTCAAGGTCTAACTAACCTGTCCCAACTCGACCGAGGCGTCACGAGCCATGCATGCGCTGACTCTCCCGTTGCCCTCCGGCGACACCTGGACTCGGGCAGAATTCGAGGCCTTGCCCGAAGACCTCCCGGTACGCGTCAGCCTCATT
>JBOHBY010000533.1:0-1777 GCA_050698635.1 Spirillospora sp. | reverse complement strand
CCTCCACGGGCAGCGGACGGCGCGACCCGGCCACGATCAGGTTGCCGAACCGGCGACCGCGCAGCACGCCCGGGTCGCCCATCAGCAGCGTGTGCCGGAACACCGACCGGACGGTGGCGGCCACCCGCCGGACGAACGGCAGCCGGAACCCGTCGGCGACGTTGACCATGTAGACGCCGCCCGGCCGCAGCACCCGCGCCGCGTCGAGCACGAACTCGCGGGTCGCGAGCTCGGGCGGCATCGACGCCTCGGCGTAGGCGTCCATCACGACGAGGTCGTCGGCCTCGTCGGCGAGCGCGGCGACGCCGGTGCGGCCGTCGGTGATCCGGATCCGCAGGCCCGCGACGCCCTTCACGGGCAGCTGCTCGCGGACGAGCCCGACGAGCCCCGCGTCCGGTTCCAGGACGATCTGCCGCGACCCCGGACGCGTCGCGGCGATGTAGCGCGGCAGCGTGCAGCCGGCGCCGCCGACGTGGACGGCGTCGAACGCCCGCCCGCCCACGCCGAGGCAGTCGACGACGTCGGCCATCAGCCGCATGTACTCGAAGTCGAGGTAGGTGGGGTCGGACAGGTCGACGTACGACTGGGGCACGCCGCCGACGAGCAGCATCCAGCCGCCGTCGCGGTCGGCGTCGCGGAGCAGTTCGGCCTCGCCGCCGTCGATCGCGTAGATGTTCGCGCGGGGACCGTGCCTGCCCTTGCGTGCCATGGCCTCCACCCTACGGAAGCCCGATCCGGAGGCCGCCGGAACGTCAGGTCCGTTGCGTGAGGGCCTCTTCGGCGGCGAAGTGGCAGGCGCTCGGGTGCGCGGAGTCTTCGCGTTCCTCCAGCGCCGGCTCCTGTTGCATGCACACGTCCTGCATCTTCCAGCAGCGGGTGTGGAAGCGGCAGCCGCGCGGCGGCTCCAGCGGCGACGGCGGCTCCCCGTCCAGCTGGATCTGGCCGGCCCAGCCAGGCGAGTCCGGGTCCGGTACGGGGACGGCCGACAGCAGCGCCTGCGTGTACGGGTGGGTGGGGTGCTCGTAGATCTGGGCCTCGTCACCGATCTCGACGATCTTGCCGAGGTACATGACGGCGACGCGGTCGGAGATGTGCCGGACGGCGGCCAGGTCGTGCGCGATGAACACGTACGCCAGCCCCAGCTCGCGTTGCAGCTCGGCGAGCAGGTTCATGACCTGCGCCTGCACGGACACGTCCAGCGCCGACACCGGCTCGTCGCACACGATGACGTCGGGCCGCAGCGCGAGCGCGCGAGCGATCCCGACGCGCTGGCGCTGCCCGCCGGAGAACTGGTGCGGGTACCGGTTCACGTGGCCGGGGTCGAGGCCGACGAGCTCCAGCAGCTCCTGGACGCGCGCCCGCCGCTCCCCCTTCGGCGCCACCTCCGGATGGACGGCGAACGGCTCCCCCACGATGTCGCCGACGGTCATGCGCGGGTTGAGGGACGAGTAGGGGTCCTGGAGCACGATCTGGATACGGCGGCGCAGGGCCCGCAGCTCCGGCTTCGGCATCGCGAAGATGTCGCGGCCGTCGAAGCGGACCGTCCCGGCCGTGGGACGTTCGGCGGCGAGCAGCAGCTTGGCGAGCGTCGACTTCCCGCAGCCGGACTCGCCGACGACGCCGAGGGTCTCGCCGCGGCGCAGTTCGAGGTCGACGCCGTCGACGGCCTTGATCTGCCCGACCAGCCGCTTGATCAGCACACCGCGGGTCAGCGGATAGTGCTTGACCAGGCCCTCCACCTGGAGGATCGGCGCCACGTCATCCGAGATATCAGTCG
>JBOHBY010000532.1:0-17181 GCA_050698635.1 Spirillospora sp. | reverse complement strand
CACGTGGGCAGCGTCGCCGTTCTGCTGTGCGCCCCTGTACGCGCCTATGAAGGGCGCGAACGGCGAGGTTGGCTCCTCACGTATGACCTGAGGGCCGGACTCGTCACCGTCCACGTAGAGCCGCATGAACAGCGCTTGGTTGAGAGCACGTCGGGCGCGCTCACTCGCAACCCGGTACAACTCTTCCGGCTGCGCCAACAGGTCTAGGACCATGCCGATAGCGGCTCGCCCGGCGTCGAGATCAGGCCGTTCCGTTCGCTCAAGCTGTTCCTCTAGCCGCGCGCGCTCGTCGCGAACACGGCGGAGACGCAGAGCGATTTTCTCGTTTGGCCATTCGGGATTGCCTACCAGGTCCAGGAACCCATCTTCCTGATTGTCGAGCTTGATGAGTTGCTTCTTGATGGCGTCGCGTCGTTCCTCGTTGATCTCGGAATCCGAAACCATGGCATCGTCAATCGCCTTCATGATGCGTTCCCGCGCACCCGCAGGAAGAGAGATCGTGGAGTAGAAGCTTTCCACAGCTTTCTCAACTGCCGGAACGGGCAGATAAGGAAGATCGCAGGTGTGATCCCGCCGTCCACGGCAGATGAAGTAGAAGTACAGATCACCGCGCTTACCTTTACCGCGCATAATCATCAGACGCCGAGAGCATCGCGGACACCCGAGCGAACCCTTGAGATAGTGGTGGTGAACACGGGCACGTGTTCCGCCGCCCCGTTCACCGTCGAGAACTCGTTGCACGCGCTCAAACAGTTCTTGAGTGACCAATGGCTCATGGCGCCCCTTGTATTCGACGCCGCCGTGAGTGACGTAGCCAAGGTAATAGCGGTTGCGGAGAATGGCTCCGATCCTCGCGATAGAGATTGGTTGCCCAGCCGGATGCTTCTTCGTGGGGCGCGTACGAAGTCCGGCATCGGTAAGCGCATCGATCAGGTCATGGAATCCGTAGGTTCCCGTCGCGTACAGTTCAAAAGCCATGCGTACTAGCGGACCACGCTGGGTATCGATGACTACTGTACGAACCTCACGCCCATCGACCCTTTCCCGGATATTGAGATAACCAATGGGAGCCTTCGCCACGTCATTTCGTTCTGTTTTCTGGGGGGCGCCCCTCAGACCCCCGGTGTGGGGCTCACCCCCCATGCCCCTCCATTTCGACCCTGCCGCCCTCTGGGTGGCGGGGTCGTGTGTTTTGGGGCGGGGGACCGCGGTCTGCTCGCCCGGGTGGCCGGAACGGTCCGGCCACCCGGCGCGTGCGAATGTCCTTCCGGTGGACGATGGTGCTGTTTGGTTAGGGGAGGTCGAAGGCCAGTAGGACGTTTCCGTGGTCGTTCGGGTACATCGGCTCGTAGCCGGTCTGGACGTAGAGCGTCCCGTTCGCGACTACTGCGCCGCCGTTGCCCGCGATCGAGCCGCCTCGTCCGGGAAGGCCGTTGACACCGGTGAAATCACGGATGGTGTCGTATTCCCACAGGACCGCGCCGGTCCTGGAGGAGTACACGCGCATCTTGCCGTCGGTGCTGCCCTCGTAGACCAGGCCCGGACTTGAGGTGACCGCCGGGGTGTGGGCCAGTACGCACTGCTGGGGATACTGTGCCGCGCCACCCTTGGTGCAGCCGTCGGCGGGGTTGGGTGTCGTCCAGACGACCTTGCCGGTGGCCGGGTCCAGGGCGTTCAGCGTGCCGGGACCGGCGTAGTAGGTGGCCGCGTAGATGTGCGTGCCGTCGTAGCTCGCGCCCCACTGGATGCCGGTGGCGCCGCCGAGCGGCGACGGGACCGACAGCTGCCGGCGCCAGCGCACCTTACCGGTACGCGCGTCGAAGGCGTGGTAGACGCCGCTCTTCTGGCCGACCCCGACCAGCACGCGGCCCCGCACCCGGAACAGGTTCGGCGTCGAGCCCAGGTCGAAGTCCAGTGCGGTGTTGTCCTTGAGGCCAGGGCAGTATCCCTCCCCGTCAGGGAAGTTGCACAGGTCGCGCCAGCTGTCCACGTCGGTGACCTGGTGCTTCCATCGCACCGCGCCGCTGACCGCGTCCAGTGCGAACAGGGTGTCGACGTCCCCGCCGTTCCCGGAGTAGTTCTGCCCGGTGCCGACGTAGAGCGTGCCGGTCGCCTCGTCGATGACCGGCGAGCCCCACACGCCCGCACCGGAGGGCTCGTAGCGGGTTGCGCCGCTGGGCCAGGTTCCTACCGGCTTCGGTTCGGGAACCGTGTAACGGCGCCATTTCAGCGCTCCGGTCGCGGCGTCGAGCGAGTCGATGTGTCCGCGGAAGGTGCAGCAGGGATAGTTCTGGTCGACACCGTGCTCGGCGCTGGACGCACCGAGGTAGATCCTGCCCTTGTAGTACAGCGGCGAACTGGTGTGCCAGCCGCGTGGATGGGGTTCGGTGTGCACCGCCCAGATCAGCTTTCCGGAGCGCTGGTTCAGCGCGTACACGTAGCCGCGGCTGTCGCCGAAGAAGACCTTGCCCTCGGCGACCGCCGCGCCGGTCGCGCCGTTGAACGCGACGCCGTCCATCGTGGCGGGCGGCCCTACCGAACTCAGGTCGAACCGCCATTTCTGCTTCCCGGTCCTTGCGTCGACCGCGTAGAACATCCGGTCCGGGCCACCGAAGAACACGTCGTTGCCGACCACCGCGGGCTGGCTCTTCACCCACGCCCCGGTCTTCGGGTAGGCGAACGCCCATTTGAGCTTCAGCCGTCCTACGGTGCGCGGGGTGATCTGGTGTTCGGCGCGGGCGAACCGCGATCCGGCGGGATCCCCCTGCCAGCTCGGCCAGTCGCCGCGCGCGACGCCGGCGCCCTCGTCCGCGGTGGCGGCGGCGGTGCTGCCGAGCAGCACCGTGAGACAGCACAGGGCTAACAGACTTCGTACACGACGCACGGGCACCACCCTCAGATCGTGAATTTTCAACCAGCTTGGCAGGGGCGCCGGGCCGCGTCGATCACAAACTCTGCCAAGATCCGCGGCTTCCGCCCCCCGCCGGGTCAGCCGTAGCCGCTACGGAGAGCGCAGGCACGGCGGACGGGTTCATCCCCACGACCTGCGGCACCGGATGCGCCTCACGGGCGTCTTCGGCGGTGACCTGCGGGGCGGGCGCATTTGCGCTTGAGACGGCGGACTCGGCGCGGACGGGACCAGATGACCGGGTTCAAAGACGAGGGCGGTCATGAATTAGATATCGACTCTGTTCGGGTTGTCGGTCATAGGTGTGATGGGCCTTGGGGCGATGGGCCTGTTGTGGGCACGCGGTCGCCTGGTCGTCGTCACCGTCGACGGCACGAGCATGATGCCCGCACTGGACGACGGAGATCGCGTACTCGTGCGGCGCAGGAGCATCGGGCGGCTCCGGCATGGGGACGTCGTGGTGCTCGAACCACCTTTTGGAAGGCCCCTGTCAGCCCGTTGCCGCCGGGTCCGGTGGGCGGATCTGGAACATCAAACGAGTCGCCGCGTTACCCGGAGACCCGCTGCCCGCCGGAATCCCGGGACCGCGGACCATCCCGCCGGGAGCCCTCGCGGTGCTCGGTGACAATCCCGACAATGTCGATTCCCGCCTCCGGGGCCTGTTCTCCGGTGACCGGATTCTTGGCGTGGTGGTGCGCCGCCTGTCGTCGCGACCGAGTTCGAATGATCGAGTATCTCGAATTGCGTCGGCTCGGCTCGACTGAATACTCACATCAATATCGTCAGGCGATAGATCTTGTGACTCTGATTTGCTCTTGTTATTCTCCTGTTTGAGACACCGATCTGGAATGGGACGTGACATAGGCCGTCGTTCGTGCAGTATGTCGCGCTGGGTGCCCGCTGCGCCCTGGGGCTGGTCTTCCTTGTCGTGGTGTTGGGCAAGGTGCGGAGCCGGAACGCCTTCGCTGAGTTCCGGTCGTCGGTGCCCGGCCTGGCCCCCGGCCTGCCACGGACCCCCATCTCCGTGGTTGTGGTGACCGCCGAGTTGGTGACCGTCGTGCTGCTGGCGATCGAGTCCACGGCACCGGCCGGCTTGTCCGTGCAGATGGTGGCGTCGAGGTCGGTGCATCCCGGCGGCGTTCTCGTCGCCGTGGCGGGCGGGGGCGTGCTCGCCGTGATTTTCGTCTTCTTCCACGAATTGACCGATGTGCTGATCGCGCCGTCCCAGGGCGGCTCGCGATGAGTCCGTTCGGTCACAAGGGAGGCGGCAGATGCCCTATCTCGTCGCGGGCGTCGTCCTGGTCGGCGCGCTGTGCGCGTTCGATCTGGTCCTCACCCTGGCGGTCGTCCGCCGCCTGCGCGTCCATGCGGCGCTCCTGGAAGGCGAGCCGCCGCCGCTCACACCGCCCGGTACCGCCTGCCCGAGTTCAGCGGGGACGGCCTCGACGGCGCCACCGTCACCCGCGCGTTCTTCTCCGGTCCGACGGTCGTGGGCCTGTTCTCCACCACCTGCGCCGCGTGCCGGGAACAGCTGCCCGGGTTCACCGGGCGGCTCCGGGCCCTGGACGACCGGCGCGCCCTGGCGGTGGTGGTGGGAGACCGTGACGCTGCCGGATTCTTCGTCACCGAGCTGTCGCCCGTCGCCACCGTGGTGGTCGAACCGGAGGGCGGGGCCGGTGAGCGCCGCGTTCGGGCGTCCCGCCTACCCGAGCTTCTACATCGTGGACGAGGACGCCATGGTGACGGTATCGGTGCTCGCACCGGACGATCTCCCCGTAACGGCGAGCATGTGAAGGCGGCCGGGCGGCGGGAGTGGTCATCCCGCATGCCTCCAGCTACGCGCAGGCCCAGTCGCGCCGCGCCGTGCGCGCCCTCGTCTCCCATCGGCTGTTCACGGCGGTCAACGCCGACAGCGGCCTGCGCCGGCTCGAAAGCCCGGCGTTCCAGGACACGGTGCGGCTGGCGCACGAGTCCAGCCACAACGCACCGGATCGCCGGATCGGCGGGGCCCTGGCGATCGGCCAGTCGGTCATCTCGATGTCGGGCTTCGTCCTGACGCTGCTGGTGATCAATCCCGTGTTGGTCGTGGTGCTGTTCCTGGCGTCGCTGCCCTCGGTCTGGATCCAACTCGGCCTCAGCCGGGACCGGGCGCAGACGATGTGGGACATCAGCCCCGCGATGCCCCGCCAGGTCTTCTACGGCGAGTTGCTGACCAGGCCGGAGGCCGCCAAGGAGGTGCGGCCGTTCGGCCTGGGCGGCTTCTTGCGCTCCCGGATGCTGGACGAGATCCGCTCGACCAACGAGGCCGAACGCCGGGTCGATCTGAAGACGCTCCGCCGCCAGGGGCTGCTGGCCCTGGTCTGGTGTGGGCCGTCCTGTCGACCGGGTCCGGTGCCATCACACCCGGTGACGTGACCATGTTCATCGCGGCCGTCGCCGGGGTGCAGGTGGCGCTGACCTCGATCGTCGACCGGTGGGCCGACGCGCACAACGCCCTGCTGATGTTCGGTCACTTCACCGCCGTCACCGCGTCCGCACCCAATCTGCCCGTGCGTTCCGATCCCCGTCCGGTCGCTGCACTGGGACGGTGTGGACCTGCGCGACATGGAGCCCGATGCTGAGCCGGATCTTCGGCGACCGGGACGAGGCGTCAGGTGTGGCCCTGTCGGGTGGGCAGTGGCAACGGCTCGCGCTGGCCCGCGCGTTCCTCCGCCAGAGCCGCGACCTGCTGCTCCTCGACGAGCCGAGCTCGGGTCTGGACGCCGAGGCCGAGCACGCGGTGCACGCCTCGCTGCGCCGCCATCGGCGTGGTCGGACCAGCGTCCTGATCAGCGAGCGGGGAACCCACGAAGAGCTGATGGCCCTGGACGGCGAGTACGCGCGCCTGTTCGCCCTCCAGGCCAGCGGCTACGCGTCGCCCACAGATGAGCGGTCGATCAGGCGGGTCAGGCGGTAGGCCATTTTGCGGTTCAGTGGGGGGAGGGTGGTCAGGGGGAGGAGGCTGTCGCGGGCGGTCGTTTTCCAGGTTTTGCGTTGGGTGGCTATGGAGTTCAGGCGTTGGGTGAGTGTGACGGCGTCTTTGGCTATTGGGCGGCGGATCCGTTCGTAGGTGTCGAGGGTGTTCTCGTCGCCGTTCAGGGCGCTGGTGAGGGTGTTGCCCAGGGTGATGCCGTCCTGGATGCCTAGGTTCATTCCCTGGCCGATGATGGGGCTGTTGGTGTGGGCGGCGTCGCCCGCCAGGAAGACGCGGCCCTTGCGGAACTGTTCCGCTATCCGGTGGTGGATTTTCGTGTGTGAGTCGTGTTCTACGTGGACGACCCGTAGAGGGCGTTGGGCGGGGGTTCTTTCCCGGAGGAGGGCGTCTGCTTTGGCGGTGGTCAGTTCGTCGGGGAGGGTGTCGACGGAGAGGCAGACCCGGTGCAGGCCCCCTGGCATGTTGCCCATGATCACGGCACCTGGGCGGGAGAAGAACAGGTGGATCTCGTCGGGGGGAGATCCACCGGTGAGTTCCAGGTCGGCCAGGATGAAGCGCTGGTGGAAGGTCTCTCCGGGGAAGCCGATGCCGGTCAGTTTGCGGACGTCGCTGCGGGTGCCGTCCGCGCCGACGAGGTAGCGGGCCCGGATGGTGTGCCGGTGCCCGTTGGGGTCGGTTACTTCCGCGGTGACTTCGCGGGCTGTTTGGGTTATGGCGGTCAGTTTGTGGGGGCGGTGGACGGAGCCATCTAGTTCGCGGAGTCGGGTGAGGAGGATTTCTTCGGTGGTGTGCTGTGGGAGGAGGACGGCGTAGGGGAAGGGTGTGTTGAGGCGGTCCAGGCGGAAGGTGGCTATGTTGCGGTTGCGTTCGCCGGAGAAGATCCGGATGCGTTGGGCGTGGTTGCCTGCTTTGGCGAGGCGGTCGCCTACCTTGATCTGCTGGAGCATTTCCAGTGTTCGGGGGAGGGTTCCGACGGCGCGCGAGTAGTTTCCGCCTTCTTCCACGCCGTCGATTACGCAGCAGTCGATTCCGGCGGTGCGGAGGGTCGCGGCGAGGGCGAGGCCGGTGGGGCCGGCTCCGACTATCAGGACGTCGGTGGTCTGGGGGAGCTCGGTCATGACCTGCCTTCCGTGGGGGCGGCGCCGGTGTAGTAGCGCTGGAGGGTGGGGGCCGTCCAGGCGATGAGGTGCTCGGTGTCGGCGGTGGTGAGGGCCTTCAGGCCCAGGGCGTGGCGGGCTATGGCGAGACCTACGAGCTGGCTGGCGGCCAGTGCGACGCGTAGGTCGGCCTCGTCGGCGCCGATCATCGCGGCGATCGGGCCCAGGACCTTGTCGGCCAGGAACTCGCGCAGCAGGGCGGCGGCCTGCTCGACGGTGACCGCCGAACGGATCAGGCCGAGGAGCGTGCCGGGGGTTGCGACGTCGCCGAGCAGGCCGAGGAAGTAGCGGACGAGCCGTTCGCCCAGCTCGGTCACCGGGCCGCCCGCCAGGAGCGGGATGGCCTCGTCGGGACGGATCACCGCCGCGACCACCTCGGTGAACAGGGCCTGCTTGGAACCGAAGAAATGGCGGACCAGGGCGGGGTCCACCTCGGCGTCGGCGGCGATCTGGCGCATGCTCGTGGCCTCGTAGCCGCCGCGGGTGAAGCGTGTTGTGGCGGCGCCGAGGATCGCCGCCCTGGTCGCGCTCGGGCCTGGTCTGCGTCCGGCCTTCGACATGGTGATGTCCCTTGTGATTCCTCGTATGGGGAATTTTTATTCTATGGATGGGGAATTGAGGAGGCAAGGGGGGCTTGGGGTGTTGTGCGTCGGGGTGGGTCAGACCCAGTTGCGGTGGGCGGCCTGGACGCCGGCCTGGAAGCGGTTGTCGGCGGAGAGTTCGTCCATCAGGCGGCGCATACGGCGGCGCATCGTGCGGGTGGACAGGCCCAGCTGGCGGGCGATGGCGTCGTCCTTGAAGCCGCTGAGGAGGAGTGTCAGCAGGTCGGGGTCGATGGACTGGTTCTCCGCGCCGGTGCCGCTGAGGGGGAGGGCGCGCGTCCAGTAGTGCTCGAAGAGGTCGATCAGCGCGTCCAGCAGGGTCGATTCGCGGATCAGGACGGGGCGCATGTTGTCCGGGTCGAAGCCGAGCGGCATCAGGGCCAGCCGGCGGTCGGCGATGGCCAGCTTGATGCGCAGGCCGGGCAGGACGCGGGCGTCCTCGCCGCGTTCGGCGAGCTGCTCGATCTCGGCGAGGGCGCCGCGCCGTTCCAGCGCCTCGGGCGCGTAGATCGCCCGGAAGCGGACGCCGCGGGCCAGGCTGGCCGGCTCGACCGGGTTGGTGGCCGCGAGCGCGTACGGCGGACGGTCCAGCACGAGCATCTCCTCGCGGACCTGCTGCTGGAGCCGGACGAACCAGCGGCCGAGCTCCTCGGTCCCGCTGAGCAGGTCGATGGCACCCGCGTCGTCGGTGCGCGTCACGCTGTGGAACACCGAGTCGAGCTCGGCGGCGACCGTCCGGACCTGCTGCAACCGCGCGGTCTGGCCGCGGACGAGCGCCTCCAGCGCGGTCTCCGGGGCGACGGCCGTGTACCGGAGGCGGTGCCCGGACAGGCGGCTGACCAGGCCGAGCTCGCGGAGCCTGTCGAGCGCCCTGCGGACCCGTTCGGTGCGCTCGCCGAGGCGGTCGGCCAGGTCGGCGGGGCTCGCGTCGCGGCCGGCGAGCAGGGCGCGGTAGACGGTCTCGTCGAAGCGGTCCACACCGACGGCTTCGAGCGGGCTGGGGATATCGGTCATGGGGCCCTGCCTTTCTGGGGGGCGACCCCCAGACCCCCGGGGGAGGTGACTCGAAGATCCTCGCTTCGCTGCGGTCATCGAGTCACCTTCCTCGTGGCCCCATTGTGCCACCGTCACCTAGCGGCCATAGGGAAAGCGTTGCCTCGCGCACCGTTCGCGGTTACACGTAGATCACCGACGAAGATCGCAAACCGGACAGAAGCCGTCAGACGTTCAAGAGACGAGGCCACGGTGAAGCATCCCCCCGGCCGCACGCGCGCGGTCGCGACCCTGACCACCATCGTCCTGCTCGGCTCGGCGCTCGCGGCACCGGCCGCGTCCGCCGACGCCCCCGCCCCCGAGACCCGTGTCGTGATCGAGCTGGCGGAGCCGTCCGCGCTCAAGGGCGCGTCCGGTCCAAGTGCCCTGGCGCCGCAGGCCCTCGCGCAGCAGCGTGACAGGGTACGGGACGGGCAGAAGGCCGCGCTGGCCGCGGCCAAGTCCGCGGGCGTCAAGGTGGACGTGCGACGTACTTTGACCGACCAGGTCAACGCCATCGCCGTCACCGTGCCCGCCGCGGACGTCGGACGGCTCGCCCGGCTGCCGGGTGTCCGGGCCGTCCGGCCTGACCGGCGGATGCGGATGAGTACGGATGTCAGCGTGCCTCTTGTCGGGGCTCCCGATGTGTGGAAGCGGGACGATCCGAAGGGCCGTCCCACTCGGGGGACGGGTGTCACGGTCGCTGTGATCGATACGGGGATCGACTACACCAATCCGTCCTTGGGTGGGGCGTTCGGGCCTGGGCATCGGGTTGTGGCCGGGCGTGACCTGGTTAATGGCGATGCTGATCCTGCTGACGACAACGGGCACGGTACGCATGTCGCCGGGATCGTCGCGGGCAGCGGCACGGTGACGGGTGTCGCGCCGGAGGCCACGCTCACCGCCTACAAGGTGCTGGACTGGCGCGGCGGTGGATACGAGTCCGACATCGTGGCCGGGCTGCAGGAGGCCGTCGACCCGGCGAACCCGTACCGCGCCGACGTGGTGAACATGAGTCTCGGCGGGTCGGGGGACGGTACCGACCTGCTCGGCCGGGCCTCGACCGCGGCCGCGGAGGCGGGCGTGGTCGTGGTGGCCGCGGCGGGCAACAGCGGACCGGCGGCGGAGACCGTCGGGACGCCCGCCGCGGCCGAGGGCGTCCTCGCCGTGGGCGCGTCGGCCAGCGGGCTCCGGCTGCCGGCGGCCTCGCTGGTGGCGCCGGTCAAGGACAAGCTCCAGTCGTTCCGCGTCCCGTTCAGCGCCAACCCGCCCGCCGAGCAGGTCACCGGCGAACTGGTCGACGTCGGCGGCGGCACGCCCGAGGACTTCGACCGCGCGGGCGACCTGCGCGGGAAGGTCGTCGCGTTCGAGGCGCTGCTGCCGACCAACCCCAGGGACGTGCAGACCTGGATGCTGGAGACGGCCCGGATGGCCGAGGAGCGCGGGGCGATCGGGCTGCTGGCCTACACGACGTCCGGGAGCGGTCCGATGGGCGGCCGGTCCGGGGCGGGTGAGGTGGACGTCCCCGTCCGCACCATGGAGTCGGGCGACAGCTTCCGCATGGACAAGATCGTGGTGCTGGGCATCGACCCGTTGCAGTGGCGTGAGGTCGCGTCCTACATGGCCAAGGGCAAGGTGCGGGTCGGGCTCCAGGGCGAGGACGTGACCGACAGCCTCGCCTCGTTCAGCTCGCGCGGCCCGACCACGCGGTTCGGGTTGAAGCCGGACATCGTCGCGCCCGGTGTGGAGATCCGTTCCACCTGGCCGCTGGAGCAGTGGAAGCCCGGCGTCTACCGGCTGTCGGGGACGAGCATGGCGTCGCCGCACGTCGCGGGGGCGGCGGCGCTTGTCAAGCAGGCGCATCCTGACGCGTCGTCCGCGTGGGTGCGCGCCGCGTTGACCGGGTCGGCGAAGGGGCTGGCCGGGTCGGGGCCGCGTGACCAGGGCGCGGGGCGTCTCGACGTCGATGCCGCGACCCAGGCCAGGGTGACGGCGTCGCCGTCCACCGTCTCGATGGGGCTGGCCGATCTTGGCGGCGCGAAGGTGTCCGGGAACGGGACGGTCGCGCTGGGGAACTCCTCGTCCGCGCCGGTTCAGGTCAAGTTGCGGGCGGAGAAGGCGCCCGGCAGTCCCGGTGATGTGAAGCTTTCGACTGAGCAGGTCACCATTCCGGCGGGTGGTGAGGCCAAGGTTTCTGTCGCCGTTTCGGGTGACCGGCCGGAACGTGACACCGAGCTGTCCGGGTGGGTCGTGGCGGACGTTGAGGGTGCGCCTGACGTGCGTGTTCCTTATCTGTTGTCCGTCCGCCCGCTTGTTGTGCAGACGTCGCCCGACCCTAGCGACGGCACGGGAGAGGTGTTCGTTTACGGCCCGGCGGATTTGACCGCCGCGCCGATCGTCACCGTCACCCCGCCGCGCGGCAAGCCGGTGACCGTGCGGACGAAGCTGGATCACGACCGCTGGTACCGCGCCAGTCTGTCCGGACGAAAGGCGGGTGTGTACCGCGTCGCCGCGACCGCGTCCGCGCGGACCGGGCAGCGGCTCGTCGGCGCCACGACCTGGGAGGTCACGGCCGACGACAGCCGTCCTGGACGGAACCGGTGGGAACCGGTCGGGCCGAACGGCACGGCCGGCGCGATCGCCACGACGCCCCGCGACCCCCGCGTCGCCGCGCTGGACCAGCCGGGCAAGGCCGGTCCGTGGGTGACCGAGGACCACGGCGCGACCTGGGCGCAGCGCACCCGGCTCCCCGTCGCCGGCGGCACCGGAAAGATGATCATCGACGCGCGGTGGCCGAAGCGGATGTGGTACGCGGTCAACGGGGAGGAACTGGACCCGACGTACCGGGGCAAGATCCTGCGGTCCGACGACTCCGGCCGCACCTGGCGCACTCTGAACGCGCCGGACGCCGCCTATTTCGGCTTCGTCAGTGACGCGAAGACCAGGGCGCTGATCGCGGTCACGGCGGACGGCATGGTCGTCAGCCGCGACCGAGGCGACTCCTGGATTCCGTACCCGCTCGGCCTCGGCGACGAGGTCGTCTCGACGGCCGTCGGCGGCGACGATCTGTATGTCTCCACGCTGCGCGGGGTGTGGGCGGTGCGCGGGATCGTCCGCGGTGAGCCGACTCGTGTCGACCGGGTGTACGAGGGCGCCGCGGACAAGATGGTGGCCGACGGTGAGCTGGTCGCCGTCCTGGGCGGGGACGACCGCGTCCGCGGCTCCCGCGACGGCGGCAAGACCTGGCAGGACCTGATCGGCAAGGAGGTCGAGGGCGCGATCGAGATGGCCATGCGCGACGGGAACATCCTCGTGTCGACCTACTACCCGAACAACACGATCAGCCGCGACCACGGACGGACGTGGACGGAGCAGCCCGGCCCGGTGACCGGCGCGATCGAGACCGACATCGCGCCATGGGGCCGCAACGAACTGTTGCTGACCGCGGCGCGGGCGGGCATGTTCCGTACGGGTCCCTTGCGGGGGGACGACCCCCCGCACCCCCCGGAACAGACAGGGGACAAGCCGGAACGCATCGGCGTCCAGGGCGTCACCGCGTTCGACATGGCCGTGACCAGGGACGCGTCCGGACGGACGATGCTGATCGCGGGCACCGAGTTCGACACCTACCGGACGGCGCTGCCGACCGGCCGCGTCACCCCGCAGACCGGCGAGTGGGGGCTGTCAGGGAAGGAGACCCACTACGGCGCGGTGGTCGCGCAGGTGACCGCGTCGCCGTCGCAGCCGAGCACGGTGTGGAAGATCCGCAAGTCGTCGGCGATCTCGGCGTTCTTCGTCGAGCGCAGCACCGACGGCGGCGCGACGTGGCAGCAGCGCGGCACCGACAGCGAGGTCCCGCTCGACCTCGTGGTCGGGCCGACCGAACCCGACCGCGTCGTGATCCCGTTCTGGAGCCTGCAAGGGCAGGGGCTGTACGTGACGCGCAACTCCGGAACCGACTGGAAGAAGCTGTTCCACGACCAGCTCTTCACCGTCGCCGCGGCCGACCCGGCCAACCCGAACCGGCTGTGGCTCGGCAGCGCGGACGGCCTCTACCGCTCGGACGACTTCGGCACGACGGTCACGAAGGTGCTGTCGGGTCCGGTCGCGGCGATCACCGTGGACGGTTCGCGGATCATCGCGGGCGGCGACACCATCCGCCGCAGCGACGACGGCGGCCGCACGTTCCGCGACGCCGACTCGGGCGGCCTGCCGATGAGCGTGACCGCGCTGGCGACGTCGCCGAAGTCCCCGAACACCGTCTACGCGGGCACGGCCACGTTCGCGGCGAACGGGCTCCGCAAGGGCGGGCGCGGCGTGCTGCGCAGCCGTGACGGCGGGCGGACCTGGGAGAACGTGTCGGGCGGGCTGCAGAACCTGTCCGTCAGGTCGCTGACGATCAGTCCGGACGGCCGCTGGCTGTTCGCGGGCGCGGACGAGGGAGGCGTCCACCGGCTCCCCCTCCGCTGACGCGGACCAGCGGAGCCGGCCGCCGAACACGGGCGGGGACGGCCACCGGCCGTCCCCGCCTACCGGTCTTCGCGGCTCCTCGGGTTGCGCTCTGGCGGGGTGCCGGTCTCCACGCGTTTCCCGTGGAGCTCGTAGTCGCGCCGTTTCAGGCGCGGCACGTACCCCTCGGGGCACAGGCCGGGCCGGGTCGCCTCCGGCGGTTGCGGGCCCGGCGGCCGGGCGGTGTCGTCCAGGTCGGCGCGGACGCACTCGTACGCGTCGTCGACCGTGGACGGGACGACCTCGGGACCCTCTACGGGCATAGCGAGTTCCTTCCGCTGCCGCCGTACCAGAAGTACGGGCCCCACGATCCGGTGTTGCCGAAGTCGGCCGTGAGGTCGTAGCACATCGGGTGCGTCGCGCTCGGGGAGCCCCACATGCGGGTCATCCCGCCGCCGGTGTCGGACTGGTAGTGCAGGCCGCGCATGTTGGCGCACCACTGCCATCCCTCGGCGGGCCAGTGGCCGCTGCCCATGTCGGTCGCGGTGGTGGCCGGGACGCGCGGCGTGTCGACGATCTCGCCGCCCCAGTCGACCACGTCCGACTGCGCGGCGAGCCCGCCCGCGTTGAACAGCGAGGCGGGGTAGTAGCCGATCCACGTCGGGCCGATCCGGACCCACCAGTTCCCCTCGAAGAGCTGGACCTTGATCCCCATCTCGTACTGGTCGCCGCCCAGCGTGCTGAGCGGCCCGACCAACTGGCCCGGCGCCATGTTGGTCGCGACCTGGACCCAGCCGCGCACGTCGGTGTTGTAACCGCCCTTGAAGTCACCGCTCTGCGAGTACCCGTTGGTGGTGTAGTAGAGCATCAGGTGCGGTTGCCAGTCCCCGTACAGGTCACGGTACGTCTGGACGCCGACCTCGACGGTCTGCAACCCGACGCCGGAGCCGCGGGCCAGCCACAGCTGGCCGAGCGAGAACTCGTCCGACCATTCGACGTAGGACCCCCAGAGGCTGATGAACCCCTCGGTGCCGTAGCACCGGACGGGCTGCGCGGCATGGGCGTACTTGTGCGGGTTCTCGCGGCGCGCCTCCTGGAGGCCGCCCTGCGGGTCGTCCGGCGCCGTCAGCTTCTTGACCTCGAAGCCCTTGGCCAGCCAGTCCTGCAGCGTGCCCGCCGGGTGGATCCGCTCGATCTGCTTGCGGACCAGCGGGACGGTGCCGGGAGGCCCCGTCTGGACGCCTTCGGCCTCCATCTCGAAGCGGATCTGCTCGGCCACATGGACGCCTTCGAGGCGTTCCAGCGGACGGTTCTCGTCCGGCGGGTCGGCGACGCGGCCGTCCGGGGCCTGCGACTCGGCGGGCACCCAGTCCAGGGTCTGGCCGGACGGCGTGTCCGTGCGCGTCACGACGTCCCGGCGCGCGTAGAGGTCGCGCAGGTACTCGTGGATCTCGTCGAGGCGTTCCGCGGCCTCCTTCTCGCGCACCGCCTCGGACTTGGCGAATTCCCGTCTCGGTGCGCCTTCGCGGCGGCCCGAGCGGTCCGGATTCCGTTCCACAAGGATGTCGTGCATGATGTTCCTCCGCTGCGGATGTCGATGCAGCCGTACAGCCTTATATGGAGCCGCCCAATTTCATCGTCGATAGGCCTCTGAACTGCGTCAACATCGATTGAAGGATCGATTGCCCGAATTTACGCAAGTGGCTGATTTGGGCGGACGAATGGGCGTGCTCTGTCGACGACCTACGGTTCCTTGGTGGTTCTGGCGCCGCCCGCTTGTTTGACTGGGAAAAAGGCAGATCGAGAGGAGACGTCATGCCTGCCCCACCGTTCGAGCCTCCGCTGATGACCTATCCGCCGATCACGAGCGGCGGCACCGTCAGGCGCTGGCAGCAGCAGATGAGGGCGCGCGGCTGGAACCTCGTCGCGGACGGGAAGTACGGCCCGATCAGCCAGCGCATCTGCCGCAACTTCCAGCGCGAGCACTATCTCGACCCCGACGGCATCGTCGGGCCGATCACCTGGCGGGCGGCCTGGGAGGCGCCGAGCACGCTGGCCCCGTCGGCGCCGGTCGACGTCCTGCACGTCGGCTCCTACGGTGACGACGTCGCCGTCTGGGAGCGGCAGGCCGACAGCCGCGGCTGGCAGATGCGGCACGTCGACCGCTCCTTCGACGAGGAGACCGCGAACGCGTGCCGGGCGATGCAGCAGGCGCTCGGCCTGCCGGTGACCGGGACGGTCGACTACCGGACCTGGGACGCCGCCTGGCGGGAGCCCGCGACCGTCGGCGCCTAGCGCCGTCCTGATCGATGGGCCACTGGACCGCCTGGGTCCCCGGTGCCCGGAGGCTGGGCGAATGGGCGCGCGAGCGGGGCTCCTGGGTGCTGTGCGAGGAGATACGCGCCGGTGTCCGTGAGCTGCGCGCGCAGATGGCCGTGCGGCGCGACGACGGCGGGGTGTCGGTGCGGGACGCCGACCTGCTGCGGGCGGCCGAGCACGCCCTGGCCCGGACGGAACAGGTCATCGACCACGCCAGGCACCGCAGGCACCTCACCGCGTCGCATGTGACGACCGCCCAGCTCCACCTGAACTCCGCGCGCTCGCTGTGGATGCGGACGCTCCCGCCACGCGAGCTGCTGTGCTGCCTGCCCGCCATGTTCGCGGTGGTCAGGCAGCATCTGACAGCGTCCGACGAGCACCGGATCTTCGTGGAGCGGATCGCCCGGCTGGTGCACGACGCGCAGCGGGAGGGCCGCGCCATCCGCGTCTCCGAAGCGGACCTGATCACCACGGTGGACGCGGCGGACGCGGCCCGCGAGGCGGCGCTGCGGGAGAAGCTGCGCGCCGGGAACTTCGTGCGGATCGTCCACTGGATCACGGTGTTCCTGTTCGTGCTCGCGATCGGCATCGGGGTGCTGTCGGCGCTGTCGAAGTCGGCCGTCCCGCTGTGCTTCAACCCGGCGCCGAGCCCCGGCGCGCGGGGCGACTTCAGCGTGGTGTGCCCGACGCACACCGAGCCGTCCGTCCCGGCGGACCAGCTCGCCGAGGAGACCCGGCGGACGACCGGCTGGGCCGACTACATCGTCGTCGAGTTCGTCGGGCTCGTCGCGGCCGGGATCGCGGCGGCCACCGCGCTGCGCAAGATCCGCGGCACCGCCACCGCCTTCGGCATCCCGGTCGGGCTGGCGATGCTGAAGCTGCCGACCGGGGCGCTCACCGCCGTGCTCGGCCTGCTGCTGATGCGCGGCTCGTTCATCCCCGGGCTCAACGCGCTCGACTCGTCGGCGCAGATCATCGCGTGGGCGGTCGTCCTCGGTTACTCGCAGGAACTGTTCACCAAGTTCGTCGACCGGCAGGGTCAGGCCGTCCTGGACAGCGTGCACGGGCCGCCGCCGTCCGCTCCGTCCGCGCCTCTGCCCACTACCGTCACCATGCCTCCGCCTGGCCCACCGCCACCTGAAACTGCGGCACCCGCGGCGGGCGCGTCCGCCGCGAAATCGGCGTCGCCGCGGTGACGGCGGTCAGGCGTCCGCGAGGAGGGCCGTCGCGGCGGTCGCGACGTTCATCCGGACGATGCCCCGCGCCAGTTCCTGGTCGACGGTGTCCAGCGTGTCGCCGGCCGTGTGGACGTTCTGGTTGGCGCTGTCGGCGCCCTCGATGGTCAGGACGGCCGGGATCGACGCGTCGATGAACGGCACGTGGTCGCTGTTGAACGGGCGCAGCGACGTCTGCACCTTGAGCGGGGTGTAGGTCGCCGCCGCCGTCGCGAGCTCGTCGATCAGCCCCTGGGAGATCTCGGCGCCCTCCAGCAGGACGGTCGGCTCGGGCGTGTTCAGCGACGCGATCATGTCCATGTTCACGACGGCCGCGATGTTCAGGCGCTCGCCGGGATCCAGGGACGTCACGTACCGGATGCTGCCGAACAGCCCCTCCTCCTCGCCGCCGAACAGGATCAGCCGCAGGTCGTGCCGCGTGCGCACCTCCGCGAGCACGCGGGCGATCTCCAGCAGCCCGGCCGCGCCGCTGCCGTTGTCGTCGGCGCCCGGCGCGGGCGCGGCG
>JBOHBY010000531.1:0-5033 GCA_050698635.1 Spirillospora sp. | reverse complement strand
CCCGGCCCCGGCCCCGGCCCCGGCCCGCGCGCCGTCGCCGACCGGGAACCGCCGACCGGCCTGCACCGGCTCCCGCCGCCGAACGGACATCGCCTTCCTTACGCCGGCTGATCCTCATGCCGGCGGGACGACGAACAGCTAGGAGGTGAGGCCCTTCCCCACACTGCACTGGCCCTGAACCGGCCGCCGTACCGCACCGGGGTGGTACGGCGGCCGGTACCTATCGGCGTGTCTCCAGATAGGCGGCGTAGTCGACCGCACCGGCGTGGACGGCGGCATGCACCGCTCGGGCGATCCTCGAACCCCACACCGACCGCGGCCCCGCGAACGGCTCCTGCACCCCGCCCGCTGCCGCCGCCGCCGTCGTCGTTGTCGTTGTCGCGGCGACGCAGATCGCGTCGGACGCGGTGCCCGTGCACGGATATCCCGCTTCGAGCAGCGCCTGCGTCTTGGCCTCGGTGGCGGTGACGACCGCGTTCACCAGCGCCGCGTCGGTCAACGGCACCGGAACGGCGACGACGATGTTGACCGTCCCGGGGGCCGGCACCTGCGGCGCGCCAGGCAGCTGCGGCGGGCCAGGCAGCTGCGGCGGAGCCGGGCTTCCGTCCACGTGGATGGGCGCGAGTTCGGGATCGGCCGCTCCGTCGGGCGCCGCGGCCCAGGTCGGGACGCGCAGCCCGACCGTCGCGGAGACGTCCACGCCCTCGTCGTCGCGCAGCATCGTGCGCGACACCGACGCGGCGGTGAGCATGCCGATGCCCGGCCCCGCCAGGCCGTGCGACGTCGCGAGCTCCTCCAGGTGGACGACCGGGTCCGTCCGCGAATAGCCGCCGCCGACCTGCGCGTTCAACACCCAGCGGGCAGGGCCGATGCCGCCGCCCAGCATCGCCGACGCGATCATCCGGTGCCCGTCACCGGCCCGCCACACGGTCGACGCGAGCCGCGTCCCGTCCTCCTCGCGCCACACCGTCTCGACCTTCACGGCTTCTCCAGCGGATGCTCCGGCGACCGCCCGGACGGGCGCTCCAGCGACAGGATCGGCCGCCCCCCGGGACCGGAACCGACGTGCACACGCGCGTCGAAATGCTCCTCGACGGCGGCCCGCGTCAGGACCCGCGAAGGCGGGCCCGACGCGGCGACCCGCCCGTCCGACAGGAGGACGAGGGCGTCGGCGTACTGTCCCGCAAGCGTCAGGTCGTGGATCGTCGTCACCACGGTCAGCTCGTCCGACAGCCGCAGCTGGTCGACCAGCTCCATCACCTGCTGCTGGTGACCGATGTCGAGGGCGGTCGTCGGCTCGTCCAGCAGCAGCACCGACGTCTGCTGCGCCAGCGCCCGCGCCAGCACCGCCCGCTGCCGCTCACCGCCCGACAGGTGCTCCAGCGGACGGGACGCGAACCCGGTCAGATCCAACCGGTCGAGGACCTTCGCGGCGATGGCCCGGTCGCGGGCGCTCTCCCGTCCGAGATGCGGGATGTACGGGGAACGTCCGAGCAGCGTGTAGTCGAACACGGTCATCCCGACCGGGATGTTCGGGCTCTGCGGCGCGTAGGCGATCAGCCGGGCGCGCTGCCGCGGCCTCAGCGCCGCCAGGTCCGACTCGGCGAGCGTGATGGCCCCCCGCGACGGGACGAGGCCGAGGACGGCGCGCAGCAGCGTCGACTTCCCCGCCCCGTTCGGCCCGATGATCGCCGTCCACGACCCGGCGGGGACGTCCAGCGACACGCCCCTCAGCACCGGCCGCCCGCCGAGCGCCACGTCCAGCCCCCGGATCTCGATGGTCACGTGTCCACCCGCCTGCGGCTCGCGCGCAGCACGGCGACGAAGAACGGCCCGCCGACGAACGCCGTCACGACGCCGAGCGGAAGCTCGCCCGGCTTGATCACCGTCCGCGCCACCAGGTCCGCGACCTCCAGGAACGCGGCGCCGCCGAGCAGCGACAGCGGCAGCACGATCCGGTACGAGCCGCCCGCCAGCCGCCGTACGGCGTGCGGCACCACGATCCCGACGAACCCGATCAGCCCGCTCACCGCCACCGCGCACGCCGTGGCCAGCGACGCCGCGACGGTCACCGTCAGCCGCACCCGCGCCGCCGACAGGCCGAGCGACGCCGCCTCCTCGTCCCCGACCGACAGCACGTCCAGCAGCCGCCCGTGCGCCAGCAGCACCACGGTCGACACCAGCGCGTAGGGGGCGACCAGCCAGAGTTGGTGCCAGTCCGCCGTCCCGACCCCGCCGAGGATCCACGAGAAGATCCGCTGCAGCTCCTCCGTCTTCAGCTGCTGGACGAACGTCTGCACCGCCGCCAGGAACGACGACACCGCCACCCCCGCCAGCACCAGCGTCGCGACCCCGCCCCCGCCGCCCGCCATGCTGCCCAGCGCGTACGCCAGGAACACCCCGAAGAGCGCGCCCGCGAACGCCGCCAGCGGCACCCCGTACCCCGGGTCGCCCGGCACCAGCGCGATCACCAGCGTCGCCCCGACCCCGGCGCCGCCCGCCGCGCCCAGCAGGTACGGGTCGGCGAGCGGGTTGCGGAACACGCCCTGGTACCCGGCGCCCGCGAGCGCGAGCATCCCGCCGACGAGCGCCGCCATCAGCGCCCGCGGCAGCCGCAGCTCGAACAGCACGTTCTCGTCGATCACGCCGAGCCCCGAGTCGACGTGGACGAACGGCACCCTGTCGGCCAGCGCCTTCAGCACCCCGCCGACCGGCAGCCCCGCCGACCCGACCAGCACGCCCGCCAGCAGGCACACCACCAGCAGCACCACCGCCACCCCGAGCGGCACCGCCCGCAACCTAGCCTGCCCGGCCGCCTTGCCTTCCGCCGTGCCTGCCTCTTGGCCCGCCGTGGCCGCCCGCCGGCGCGGACGGCTCACGGGCGGACGGCTCACGGGCCGACGTCTCACGGGCGGACGTCCATCAGCGCAGTGATCACTGGACCTTCTGAACCGCGTCGCCGATCGTCTTCACGAACACGGGCAGTCGCGGGCCCCACCGGGACGCGATGTCGTCGTCGAGCGCGATGACGCCCTCGTTCTTGACCGCGCCCAGATCAGACCAGCCGGGCCGCTTCGCGACGGCGGCGGCGTTCTGGCCGCAGCACTTGGTGTCGGCCAGGAAGATCAGGTCCGGGTCCTGCTTGAGGAGGTGCTCGCGGGACAGCTGCGGGTAGCCGCCGCTCGCCTTGTCGGCAGCGTCCGCGATGTTGCGCAGGCCGAACAGCCCGTACACCTGGCCCACGAACGTCTTGGACGTCACGGAGTGAAGCTGGTTGTCGAGCTCGTGGTAGTACGTGAGCTCCTTGCCCTTGGCCTTCGCCTCGGACGACGCCGCGACGGTCTTCTGGATCTCCGCCCGCATCCCGTCGACGACCTTCTTCGCCTCAGCCGTTCGCCCGGTCGCCTGCCCGAGGTCGTTGATCTCGTCGTAGGCCTCGTCCAGCTTGGTCGCCGACGGCTCCAGCAGGACGGGCACCTTCACCTTCTCCAGCGCCTTCACGATCCCGTTCAGGTCGTCGGACACGACGACGAGGTCGGGCTTGTACGCGATCACCGCCTCGGCGTTCGGTTTGAAGCCCGACAGCTTCGTGCGGGGCGCGTTCGCCGGGAAGTTCGAGTAGTCGTCCACCGCGACCACCCGCGGCCCGGCGCCGATCGCGAACAGCGTCTCGGTGTGGGTGGGGGAGAGCGACACGATGCGCTTCGGATCGGCGGGGACCTGCACGGCGCCGTTGGCGGCCTGGACGGTGACCGTCTTCGCGCCTGACGTGCTTTTCTCGGTGCCGCCGTCATCGCCGCCGCAAGCACCGGCGAACGTGACGGCGCCGATCGCCGCCACCGCGATAAGGGAACGTACGGGTCTCACTGAAGCCTCCTGGCTGCAGGGAAGCCGCGGCCCGTTCATGACGGATCGCCCTTCCACGAGGTCGAGAATCGTCGGCGCGCGAGGAGGCGACCTGGCTCGGCCCTTTCGGGCACCACAGTTGCGGGACAGCGCCGGATTCACACCGGACTTCGCTCCTTGGCGCGCAGCACCGTTACGGTATCAGCCACCGAATCCGGATCTGCCCTGCTCACACCGGTTCGCCACACCCCGTCCACACCCGGCCGCCCCGATCCGCCGGATCCGCTCGACCGGCGCGATCACTGGAGGTCGGCTTCTCCGCCTTCACGGTCCGGCGGCGCGTAGACCTCCGCCAGCTTCCGGTCGTTCTCGGCCCACCTGCGGTGCCGGGCGGCCGACTGCAAGTGCAGCTCGGCCTCCTCTGGATGGGCCATGGCCATCCGTTCCAGAAGTGTCGCCGCCCGGTCATGCGCTCGTGCCGAGGAGGCCATCGCCTGACGCGCGTACTCCCCGGTCTGCCCGGTGTCGTGCCTGCGCTCCGCGGGACCGTCCGGTGGCCCGGCGTCGCGGACGACGCCGTCCGCCCGCCGGTTCCCGCGCGCCTTCACCGGAAGCGCGCGGTCTTCGCTGCCCATACCAGCCGGCCCGACGCCCGAGCCCGTCGATCAACCAGCCCTAGAGACACATTCGACTATCTACCCAGCAACCCGTCCGTTCAGCCCTGTGAAGGGCCCGCCCCCCTCGGCGCCGAACGCGTCCGCGTACCAGCGCAGCGCCCGCCGCCCGTCGCCCGTCACCCGTCGCCCGCCGTCGACGCAGAGGTAGGGCGTCAGGGTGCGCACCTGCGCGGAGGCGTTCATGGCTTCTCCCGTGGGCTGCGGATGCCCGACCATGGGACCGTGGTGGTTCCCGAATCCCTCACCCTCTACACCGCCGACGATGTCCGCATCGACGCAGGTCACCTGCGGGGAGACGGCGATCTCTGCTTCGTCCTCGCGCACGGCTTCACGTGCTCGTGGCGGCAGCCCATGCTCCGCCGGATCGCCGGCGCACTCAACCGGCACGGTGGCGTCATAGGGCTGGACTTCCGCGGCCACGGCAGGTCCGGCGGCCGCTCCACGGTCGGCGACCGTGTGGTGCTGGACGTCGACGCGGCCGTCGCCGCCGCGCTCCGCAGGGGGTACGGG
>JBOHBY010000530.1:0-13690 GCA_050698635.1 Spirillospora sp. | reverse complement strand
CAGCGCCGCCGCGCGGGCGGAGGGCGGCAACCAGGTCTCGATCATGGCGACGCCGCTGGCCACCGACATCCCCGACCCGGCCGAGCGGTACCTCGCCGTCCGGCGCGACATGGACCGCGCCAAACGGCGGTTCACCGGGTCGTCCGGCAGCTGGGTCCAGGAGATCAGCGCCCTGCTGCCCGCGGCGATCGCCGGACCCGCCACCCGCCTCGCCCTCCAGGCCGCGCCGACGATGTCGCTGCGCCCCATCAACCTGATCATCTCGAACGTGCCGGGCCCGCAGTTCCCGCTGTACCTGTGCGGGGCCCGGGTGCTCGCCTACTACCCGATCTCGGTGATCACCGACGTGACCGGCGGGCTCAACATCACCGTGTTCTCCTACGACGGCCGGGTGAACGTCGGCATCGTCGCCTGCCGGGAGCTCATCCCGGACCCGTCCGAGATCGTCGACCACCTGGTGGACGCGCTCGACGAGCTGAAGAACCTCAGCCGGGAGTGATCCCGAGACCCGCCCGATGCCGCCACGCCAGCCGCAGCGCCGCGGCCCCCGCCGGTTGCATCGGCTCCGGGACCGTCCCGTCGAACGGCGCCGTCGACACCTTCCCCTCGGCATTGGCGGCGACCAGCTCCCCGAACAATTCGCCGAACGCGTCGTCGTCGAAGACGACCACCGTCAGCAGATCGAGTGCCAACGAAAGCGGGTCGACACCGAGCCCGAGGAAGTACGCGCGCAGATGCCCTTCCTCGCGGGCGGACGTCAGATTCCGGTGAAAGGGCCACTCGTCCTGGACGAAGCCATCGCCGTAGTTCTCGTCCATTCCGAGCAGCTCTTCCGCGTATTCGCGGACCATGCACGCCCAGATGTCCGGCCGTTCCTCGTTCAACGGCTGGAAGAGCCCGACGGGCATCACGTGGTGCAGACCGCCGCCGTGCGCGACCTTCGCCGCTTCCCGCCAATGCAGGACGTACCGGCCGGAGGCCGTGACGGTCAGGGTCGTGATCGCGGGCAGGGCCGTCCGGCGGGTCAGGTCGCACGGGTCGCCGATCCGTGCGCGCAGCGGCAGGCCGTCCACTCCGGCCGCTCGGGCCGCCAATTCGTGCGCGACCGGCTCGCCGACGTTCACACCATCGAAATACCGGGCCTGGCCGAGCCGAAACAAAGGCGGCCGAACATCGAGCAGCCGATAGGCCGGACGGTCCTCGAACACCTTCGGCGGGGCGAGGGCGGCCATCGCTTCGGCGTACGTGCGATACCCGTCCGGGAGCCCGTCGGCCATCCCGGCCAGGGCAGGCGGGACATCTCGCGGATCCCATTCCAGCCCGACGTTCTCCAGCGGAATCGGGCCGTCCGGGATCCATTCCTCACGGCACAGCAACGTCGTTTCCGCGACACGAGGAACCTCCGGATACAGCGCGCTCGCCGCCTCGCCAAGCGGCCCGCGCGAGCCGTTCAACCGCGCCCGCTCGTCCCGCCACCGCCGCTCGCCAACTCCCATGACAGCCACCCTACGGGGGCCCGCCATTTGACAAAACACGTTGCCGTTCCTGCAATTGAGGCATGGAGACGACAGAGGACGTTCTCGCAGGTGTCGGGCCCAGGCTCAGGAGGCTGCGGCAGGAACGGAACGTCACACTGACCGTGCTCGCCGAGGCCACCGGCATCTCGGTGAGTACGCTGTCACGCCTGGAATCGGGCAAGCGGCGGCCGAGCCTCGACCTGCTGCTCCCGCTGGCGCAGGCCCACCGCGTCCCGCTGGACGAGCTGGTCGGCGCCCCGGACATCGGCGACCCGCGCATCAGGCCCCGCCCGAAGCGCATGCACGACATGACCGTGCTGCCGCTGACCCGGCGCCCCGGCGGGGTCCAGGCGTTCAAGATGATCGTCCCGGAGCGCCGCTGGACGCCCGACCCGCAGACGCACGAGGGCTACGACTGGCTCTACGTCCTGAGCGGGCGGCTCCGCCTGTTCCTCGCGGGACGCGAGCTGATCCTGGAGCCGGGCGAGGCCGCCGAATTCGACACCCGGCTGCCGCACTGGTTCAGCGGCCACGGCGGCACCGTCGAACTACTCAGCCTGTTCGGCCCGCAGGGCGAGCGCATGCACCTACGCGCCAGACCCCGGCAATCGTCCTAGCGCAATTCCAAAGTGCAGCACTTAGGCCCGCCGCCCGCCTTCCGCAGCTCCGACAGATCCACCGGAACAGGCGCGTACCCACGGCCTCGCAACGTCTCAATCAGCTCGACCGCTTCCGCGTTGATGACGACATTCCGTCCATCACACACGGCATTGAGCCCGAGCACTTCCGCGTCCCGCTCGCCCGCCAGGATCGCGTCCGGGAACAGCCTTTCCAGCACCGCGCGGCTGCCCGCCGAGAACGCACCAGGAAAGTACGCCACATTCCCGCCGCCGAGCGGGAACAGCGCCGTGTCCAAATGATAGAACCGCGGGTCGACGAGCCGGAGCGTCACCACGGGCCGTCCGAGGAATTCCTGCGCCTCCTGATGTGCGGCCAGCTCCGTCCGGAACCCTGTCCCCGCCAGGATCAGGTGGTCGAGCGTGAGGAAATCGCCTTCGCCCTCGTTCGTGTGCTCCGCGTCCAGCACCTCGGAGAACCCGTTCTCCCGCAGCCACCGCGCATAAGCGGGCCCCTCCGCCCGCCGCTCCGGATACGTGAATCGCGCACCGTAAACGCGCCCTCCGACCACCAGGGCCCCATTCGCCGCGAACACCATGTCGGGCAGCCCCTCGATCGGATCGATGAGGCTCACCTCATGCCCGAGCGCCAGATAAGCAGCCCGCAGCGCCTCCCACTGCCGCACCGCTTTCCCGGCGTCGGCGCCCGCCGCCGGATCCATCCACGGATTGATCGCGTACGTGACGGCGAAGTGTTCGGGACGGCACATCAGATACCGCCGCCGCTGCGCCGCCCGCTCAGAAACGACGCCCGGCTCCGTTGCCGGCAGAACGCTCATGCGCATCTCCAGGGGGACGAGGTTCGACAGATCGAAAGCCTAGAAAGCAAACGCCCGCGAACCAATGCGCCAAACTTGCTCCCACCTGACGTTTCGTTGCGCATCCACCCCCCGATCGCCCTATTCGTTGCGCGCCAACCGCCCTAGCCACGCCAGGCGCCCATCACCGAGACCAACTTCTCGACAGGATTCGCCTGTAGATCGGCGACTCGACCAGCGGTTCACGCACCTCCAGGACCTGCGTCCACCACACGGTCTTGCCTCCGTCCGGCGCAGGATGCCAGCCCCAGCGATCCGCACAGCCCGCGACCACGGCCATGCCGCGGTGACCTTCGTCGGTGTCGCGCGCCGCCACGAGCCGCGGGAAGCCCGGCTCCGGGTCGGTCACGTCCACCCGAAGCCGTCCGTCCATTACGCAGACCCGCACCCAGACCACCCCGCCCGCCCGAAGCTCGGCCCGCACGTGCCGGATGGCGTTCGTAACGACCTCCGACGTCAGCAGCACCGCGACGTCGATGTCCCCACCCATGACCCCCCACGCGGTCAGCGCCTCCCGCACGGCCCGCCGAGCGTCCCCCGCCGCCCGCTCCTCCAGCCTCCATTCGAACGTCCGCGCCCCCTGGCTCGCGCGAGTGATGCCGCCCCGCCACGACAGGGTGCCCCTGAGAGCCGCCATGGATCTGACCTCCGTCTCGATTTTCCAGACGCGGGACGTGAACTCCCGCTTTAACTCAATGAAACCGAGCGCACACGGACCAAGAAAGGCGACAATGGAGGCGTAGGAGAGACACCCGTCCCCCGCTTCTCCGGTCGAAGGGCGCCAACCCAATGACTGATCAGCCACGCCCACAGTGGGCCGCACGTATCGAGGCCGAACGCCGCTCACGTGGGTGGGGTCCCTTCAAGGCGGCTCGTCGCCTCTACGCCGCAGTTGGCATAGACGATCCCGATATGAGCCAGATCAAGAACCTCTCTCGCCAGATCAACCGCCACGAGAAAGGCGAGGTGTTCCCGGCCGACTGGGGCTCTGCCTACGCCACCGCGTTCGGAATGGAGGAAAAGGACCTCTTCGGGCGGGAATCGACCGATCACCCGATGGGTACCGTAGATCCGAGCCCTACTCCCAACGATGGGGACGATGACGTGAAACGCCGCGCAGCACTGCAAGTGATCACGGCCCTCGGCGCCGGGACGGCGATCCCCCCAGGAGCTCTGGAAGAGATCCTCTCCAGCATCGACCGTGCCACCGGAGAGATAGTTGACGTGGACGAATGGGAGCGCACCGTCCACGAGTACGGTCAGCAACTCGTGAACCGAATCCGACCGACCGGGTCGCTGGCCGGGGGACTGACGGCCGACATCATCGCTGTGGGTCGACTGCTCGACCAGACACGTGCACCGTATGAGCAGCCTCGGCTACTGCGAGTCAGTGCAGGGCTCTCTGGCCTCCTGGCGATCGAGCTCGGTGACGCTGGCGAAGAGCGCTCTGCCAGGATCTCCTGGGGCACTGCACGCCGTGCGGCCGACGCGTCAGGTGACCGTGATCTACGTGTGTGGACGCGGGGCAGAGCCGCACAGGATGCGTTCTGGGCCGGACGCCCTACGGAGGTCGTGACCGGTCTGGCCGACGAAGCGGTCAGCATCGCCAAGGACACACCTTCTGCGGGACTGGCTCGGGCGCACGCGGCACGTGCGTATGTCGCGGCAGATCAAGGGGACGGTGACAAGGCCCTGGCCTCTGTGAACAAGATCAAGGAAATGGTGGGGCGGCTACCACGGTCCGGCGGGTCGCAGACCGTTCTGGCTTTTCGTGAGAGCCAGCTGCGCTGGGCGGAGTCTTATGTTCTGACACGCACAGGGGACTCCCATGCGGTGGCCGTGCTTGACCAAGCCATCGCTCTCTACCCGTCCAGTTCAGTTGTGCCGATCAAGAACCTGTCGCTGATACAGGCTGAGGCTTTGGTGCGGGCACGTCAGATCGACGTAGGGCTGGAACAGGCGATAACAACCCTCCAGGAACGCCCTGGCTACCTGGCCGCTGGCACTGGAATTCTGGCGACGAATGTGTTGAATTCGCTCCCAGAGCGAGCGCAGGCACTACCGGCGGCGCGGGAGTTGCGGGCGCTCACGTCCACCACTTGATCGCCAGGCTGGAACGACGAGCCGCCGGCTAGGGAACTCGCTGAGATTGGTCAGGAACTCGGACTCTGGGCGCTGGGCAGCGTGAAAGACAGGTCGGTGGCGGTGACGTGGTGAATCCGCTGGCGACGGTTGTCGATGCTCATGCGAAAAGATTCGGGGCCGGGGCGGTGGGCCTGGTGCCACGAGTCCAAGGCTCCCTCAACGGCGTCCCACAGTCTTAGCGGCCCGGTCTGCCGGACGCACCAATCTCCTCCATCCGAGGCGAGGACGGCGGTGGAGCCCGTGGTGACGTCGATGAGGCATGTGGTGTCGCTGGACGTCACGAGCTGCGCGTTGGGGACGGCGAGCTGGGCGAGGAACCGTCCGAAGAAGCCTTCCTCCGTGGCGTCCTCAAGGCGTTCCGGCCCGTGCCGTACAGGTCGTGCGTCCGCATCACGAACGAGAGAAGCCCAGTGAGACGGGTTGCCTGGCTCGGGCCTCTCCTGGACGCGAGCGCTCATGAACGAGATCGTGCCGGGCAACAGCGGCCCCTCGGCCGTGGCGTCGTCCTGGACGGTCAGCAGCACGCGCGCATACCCGTAGAGCCACCCGGACAGAGTGGTCAAGATCTTCCCGCCGGGTCGTGACTGAGCAAGCCAGGCCGTCGGGACGGTACGCACCGAGCATGCTGCGACGATCCGGTCGTACGGGGCACACGGCCAGTACCCGTACAGCCCATCAGCCACGGCGAGGTCAGGGGCGTAGCCACACGCGTAGAGAGCCTCGGCGGCCTGGTTAAGGCGGTGACCGTCCACTTCCACGGACGTGACGTTGCCGCTACCGCCGACCCTTTCGCAGGCGAGGGCCGTCGAGTATCCGGTACCGGTCCCGACTTCCAGGACGTCATGGCCGTCCTTGAGTTCGGCGTCCATCCACATGCGCATGACCAGAGACGGAAGCGTGGAGGACGAGGTAGGAGCGCCACCAACCCGGGAGACGGGACGATCCCAGTCGGACTCATCGCCATCGAACTGTGTGATCAACGTGGTGTCGGTGTCGATGGCCGTCAACCAACGGTGCCGGTCGAGAGCCTCGGTCACCGGCTCCCAGATGATGAGCCCGTCCTCGGACCGCTTGCCAGAGTCGGCATAGAAGCCCGGAACGAACCGGTGCCGGGGGACGGCCTCCACCGCCCGGCGCCACGCCGGGTCGTCGACGACGAGGGTCATGGCATCATCCTGCCTGTAAGAGGGCGGCGAAGGCATCCGCGATGGCGTCGGCCTCGGGCAAGAATCCCCATTGCCCATTCGGATTGCATTCGTCGATCGAGGTGTACTTCAGTTGGTCCCAATCGCCCGAGCGCCAGTCCAGGAGCGGAGTCGGTGCCTCGATACGGGAGGCGAACGCTCTGCGACCGACGACGGTGATCCGTACGTCGGCGGTCTTTTCGACCTCCGCCTGGAACAGATGCGCGGTGACCGACAAAGACTCGTCCATGTCGGCGGCCTTGACCCGCTGCGTCCAGATCACTCCGGTCATACCGTCCGAGGGCGGCACCCCCCGGAATGACTTGTAGATGACGCTCCTGTGCTCATCAGCGAACCGGCGAGCAGCAGCCGGGTTGTTCGTGATCAGGGTTGCCGGGACGGTGAAGCCCATTTCGGCGGCGGCCCGGAGTTGGGACGGCTTGTACTCGGCGCGTGCGTTCGCGAGAGGGGCGTTCACATGGGGCACGGGCAAATCGTTGAGTAGGCCCGTCAGTCCGTACCGGGCCTCGGCGGCCGCGAAGTCGCGAACGCGTTGCTCCAGATGGCCGAATCGCCATGGTCCCGGTCGCCGGTGGTACACCGAACGCACTCGGCCGAGGTCGAGGGCGCGTGTCCTGGTGAGCAATTGGCCGCACCATGCGTCCTCACCGGCCCCGATGCGGGCCGCGAAGGTGAGCCCGTCCGCGATGTCCGCCGGATCGAGTCGGACCACGGGGACACCGCGCCGGTTCAACGCCGTGATGACGAGGTCCGCGGTCACGTCCTCCAGGCTGGTGACGACCAGCACCGGTTCGTCCCGTGCTTGCCCATCTCGATCACCTGACCTCGCTGGTCCAGATAGCGGCCCGTCTGCGTCGCCGCGTCCAGCGTCACCTGTTCGTAGCGGAACGGAGCCTCGGGGAGGCGCGCGGTCATTCGCGTCCACCCCCACGGGATCTGTCGTGACTTTCCAGCATCGTTGAGCACCGGCGCTCCTCGGTCTCTGTGAGTTGCTGCTAACTCAGTGAAGTCGAGCGTTCACGTATCTGGGAGGAGACAAGGGGGACATGGGGAGGACATGCCTAGTCCAGGAGGGTGGTGAGTTGGAGGCGGAGGGCTAGGCGGGTTTGGGGGGAGGTCAGGTCGAGGGGGGTGATCTCGGTCATTCTGCGGAGGCGGTGGCGGAGGGTGTTGGGGTGGACGTCGAGTGCTTGGGCGGTGCCTTTCGTGTCGCCGTAGTGGTCTAGCCAGGCGGCGAGGGTTGGGAGGAAAGCGGTTCCTTGTTTTTGGTCGTGGGCTTGCAGGGTGGGGAGGGGGCCGCCCAGGGGGGTGGGGCCGGTGGCTTTTCGGGCGCGGTTGATGGTGATGGTGGCCCAGGCGTCGTCCAGGAGTTGGAGGGCGGGGGGTAGGTGGCCGGACGTGACGAGGTCGGCTAGTTCGGCTGCCTCGGAGCGGGAGCGGGGGAGTTCGGTGGGGGTGTGTGCGACGCCGCCTGCCGCTGCGTAGAGGGCGGGGTCGTGGGCGCGGACGCGGGTGAGGACGTGCTCCAGCCACGGCATCGAGCCAGCGTCGCGGGCTGAGCGGGCTCGGCCCGAAGGGGCGGTGAGGACGGCGAAGAGGGTGTCGTCGAGGTCGGTGAGCAGGGGGCGGTGCCAGCCGAAGCGGTGGGTGATCGCTTCCCAGAGGTCCAGGCGGCGGCGCGGGTCGCCGGTTTCGCCGCCTAGGGCGACGACTCGCCAGGGCGGGCGGGTCGCGGTGAGGGGTGTGCCGTCGCGGAGGGCGGTGCGGAGTTGGTCGGTGGAGGCTCGGCGGGCTATGCCGGTCTCGGCGCGGAGGCGTAGGAGGTGCAGGGCGACGACGGACGCCAGGTCGGTGAGGCGGTGGACGCGGTCTGGAGGTATTGGTGTCCTGGCCACCACCCAGATCGAGCCGAGCCATTCGCCTCCGGCGCGGACGGGGATGACCAGGCGGGGCAGCATGCCGTCCGGTCCGGCGGGGACTAGGACGGGGTCGCTTGAGCGGGCCAGTCGGCGGAAAACGCCGCAGGCGCGGAGGTGGGCGATGACCTGCGGTGGGACGCGGCGGCCGACGATGGTCGAGACGCGGGCCGGGTCGGTGCTGTCCTGGAGACCCGAGTAGGCGAGGACGCGGGAGCGCGCGTCCTCCAGGGTGACCGGCGCGTCGGCGATCTCGGCGGCGGCGTCGGCGAGGGCGAACAGGTCGTCGCCGGACTCGCCTGGAGGGGCGTAGGCGTGGTCGATCGCGGCGCGGACCAGCCAGATGACGTGCGTCCAGGACGTTTCCGGTTGGAGTTCGATGAGGGCAGGGGCCAGGTGCTGGGCGGCGGTGATTACCTCGGGTGGGAGTGGTGCTTTCAGGACGAGCCCTGCGGCGCCTGCGGAGTCGGCTCGTTCGAGGAGTGCCACGGCGTCGGGCGCGGCGGTGACTCCGGCGCCTAGGACGATCTCGCCCGGACGTCCCGCCGCCTCGCCCGGTTCGGCCAGGACGACGTCGTACACCTGCGTGTCGCGGCCCGGTGTGACCAGCCGGAACAGTCCGGGTCCGAGGGACTCGACGAAGTCCGTCACGGTGATCATTGTGCGTTTCACACTACGTGATCCACTCGGATTGGCCGAAATGAACAGGGGCGTCCGGGCGGGACGGGGTCACCATCGAAGCATCGTCGTATGAGGAGGATATGGTCATGGCTTCCAGCGCCGGTCCGCGCCGTGTCGCCGTCGTGGGCGCGGGGATGGTCGGGCTGTCCACGGCGTGGTTCCTGCAGGAGCGGGGCGCCGACGTCACCGTGTTCGATCGCAGGGACGTGGCGGCCGGGGCCTCCTGGGGGAATGCCGGTTGGCTGACGCCGGGCCTGGCGACGCCGCTGCCGGAGCCCGCCGTCCTGTCGTACGGGGTGCGCGCGGTGCTCAGCCCGTCGTCGCCCGTCTACGTCCCGCCGACCGCGAGCCTGCGGCTGCTCAGGTTCCTCACGGGGTTCGCGCGGAACAGCACCATGGCCCGGTGGCGGCGCTCTATGGAGTCGCTGGTGCCGATCAACGGGCGGGCGCTGCCGAGCTTCGACGCGCTGGTCGAGGGCGGGGTGAAGGCGGAGACGAAGGACGCCGGGTCCTTCCTGGCCGCGTACCGGACGGCCGAGGAGCGCCGGTTCCTGCTGGACGAGGTCGAGCACATCCGCGCCGCCGGTCAGGACCTGGAGTTCGAGGTGCTCGGCGGGGACGAGGCGCGCCGCCTTGAGCCCGCCCTGTCCGACGAGATCGGCGCCGCGATCCTGCTGCGCGGGCAGCGTTTCATCAACCCGGGACGGTTCGTGCACGCGCTGGCCGACTCCGTCCTCGATCGGGGCGGCAAGATCCAGACGGGCGCGGCCGTCACTGAGATCCGCGACGAGCCGGGGCGCGGTGTCGCGCTGCGTATTGCCGGGAGTGGGGCGGAGGCGTTCGACACGGTCGTGATCGCGAGTGGTGTGTGGCTCGGTGGGCTCGCGCGGCGGTTCGGCGTTCGAGCGCTTGTGCAGGCCGGTCGCGGCTACAGCTTCAGCGTGCCGATGGAGCGCGTCCCGGACGGTCCGCTGTACTTCCCCGCGCAGAAGGTGGCCTGCACGCCGCTCGGCGACCGGCTCCGCGTCGCGGGGATGATGGAGTTCCGCGACCCCGAGGCGCCGCTCGACCCGCGCCGGATCGACGCGATCGTCGAGGCCGCGCAGCCGCTGCTGCGCGGCGCCGACCTGGACGCCCGCCGGGACGAGTGGGTCGGTTCGCGGCCGTGCACCCGCGACGGCCTGCCGCTGATCGGTGCCACCCGGTCGCCGAACGTCTTCGTCGGGGGTGGCCACGGCATGTGGGGGATCACCCTCGGGCCCGCCACCGGGAACCTCCTCGCCGAGATGATCACGACGCGGCAGCGGCCCGCGGAACTGGCGCCGTTCAACCCGCTGCGCTGAGCCCGGCGATCCCGTCCGGGCCGACGACCTGGGGGTTCTGGGCGGTTCTGGCTGTTTCGTCCGGACGGGGGCGTCGGCGCGCTACGGTCACCTGGTGATCGCGTAGGCACCCCTGTGCGGGAGGACGCCATGACCAGCGAGGCGCGGACGGCCGTCGTTCCGCTGACGCGTGCGCAGAAAGTCCTGGCCGCCGTCGGCGGGCTGTTCTTCGCCGGGCTCGCGGGCCTCGGCGGCTACGGGTCGTTCGCCTCGGTGCGCGACGTCGCCGAGCCGTGGTTCGGGGACGAGGCGTGGATCGTGCCCGCCGGGGTCGACCTCGGCATCCTCGCGCTGGTGTCGGTGGCGCTGCTGCTGGAGTGGCTGGCCATGCCGATGCCCGCGCTGCGCTGGATGGCGATGGCGTTCACCGGCGCGACCGTGTGGCTGAACGTGTCGGCCGCCGACGGCGACGCGACCGGCATGGTGATGCACGCCGCGATGCCGGTGCTGTTCGTGACGTTCATCGAGGCCGTCCGGCACGCGATCCGGCGGCGGGCCGGGATCGCCGCGGGGACCGTCCGCGAGGGCATTCCGGCGACGCGGTGGCTGCTCGCGCCGTTCTCCACGTTCCGGCTGTGGCGGCGCATGGTGCTGTGGCAGATCACGTCCTACCCGCAGGCGCTGGTCGCCGAGCAGCGCCGCCGCCACGCCCTGGCCCTGCTGGACGCCCACTTCGGCCGCAAGTGGAAGTCCAGGGCCCCCGCCGACATCACCTGGATGCTGCGCGACGGCGTCATGCTCGACCAGGCCCTCGCCCGCGTGACCGAACTCACGGCCCCGCCACCGCCGCCGCCCCCGCCGCCCCCGCCAGCGCCGGAACCGGTGCCGGAACTGGAGGCCGCGCCTGAACCGCCACCGCCGAAGAAGGCCGCTCCCAAGAAGGCCGCGCAAAAGAAAGAGCCACGGCAGCGGGTGCCGCGCAGCGTCGCCACCGACAACGAGGCACGCGCGCTCACCATCCTCGACGCCGAACCCGACATCACCGGCGCCGAGCTCGGACGGCGCCTGGACATCAGCGCCCGCCAGGGCCAGCGGCTGCTGAGCAGGCTGGCCAGTCCGGCGCCCGCGTCCACCACCCGGTCGTCCACCACGCAGTCGACCAGTCCCGCGTCCTGAGCGGTCACGTTTTCTTCCCGCGTTTCGTCAATGCGATGAAACCGGAAGGAGAACGACCGTGACCAAGCACGACATGACCTTGATGTACGCCATGCACAACGCCCTCAGGCGGGAACTGGAGCCGCTGGCCAAGCTCGCCGCCCGGGAGGACGACGACCCGCGCCGCATCCTGGCCGGCGCCCCCTCCTGGGGCCTGTTCAAGAAGGCGCTGCACGCCCACCACACCGCCGAGGACGAGGCGCTGTGGCCGGTGATGCGGGAGGCCCTCGCGGGACGTCCGGCCGACCTGGAGATGCTGGACGCGATGGAGGCCGAGCACGCCGCCATCGACCCGCTGATCGAGGCGATCGACAACGGCACGCAGCCGCTCGACAAGCTCGTCGACGCCCTGGCCACCGGCCTGGACGCCCACCTCAAGCACGAGGAGGACGAGGCCCTGCCGCTGATGGACGAGGCCGTCACCGCCGAGCAGATGGCGAAGTTCGGGCAGGCCCACGCCGCCGCGATCGGCCCCGACGGGCCGCAGATCTTCCCGTGGCTGGTGGACGGCGCCGACGCCAAGACCGTCGAGACGGCGCTCGCCCCGCTGCCGCCGCCGGTGCGCGCCGCGTTCGAGAACGAATGGCGTCCCGCCTACGAGGCCCTCAACAAGTGGAACACCCCGTGACGGATTGACGGCGCGGGGGCGCCGCCTGGGGGCCGGATCCGTCCGGCCCCCGGACGACGGGCAACAGGCAACAGGCAACAGGCAATGGGCGGCGGGCGGCGGGCGGTCAGAGGTTGATCATGTGGCCGGCGAGGCCGTGCACGGCCTCCTTCATCGCCTCGCCCAGCGACGGGTGCGCGTGCACGTTCCTGGCGACCTCGTTGACGGTCAGGTCCCACTGCTGGGCCAGCGTCAGCTCCGGCAGCAGCTCGGTGACCTCCGGGCCGATCATGTGCGCGCCGAGGATCTCGCCGTACTTCGCGTCGCTGATCACCTTGACGAAGCCCTCGCCCTCGCCGAGGCCGAGCGCCTTGCCGTTCGCGCTGAACGGGAACTTGGCCGTCTTGACGTCGAAGCCCTGCTCCTTCGCCTGCGCCTCCGTCCAGCCGAACGAGGCGACCTGCGGCTGGCAGTAGGTGGCGCGGGGGATCATCACGTAGTCGAGCTCCATCGTCTCGGCGTCCGCGATGGTCTCGGCGGCGACGATGCCCATCGCCTCCGCCGCGTGCGCGAGCATCAGCTTGGCGGTCACGTCGCCGATCGCGTAGATGTGGGGGACGGACGTGCGGCAGCGTCCGTCAACGTCGATCGCGCCCCGCTCGGTGAGCGCGACGCCGGTCTTCTCCAGGCCGTAGCCCTCGACGTTCGGCTGGAAACCGATGGCCTGCAGCACCTTGTCGGCCTCCAGGACCTGCTGCGCGCCGTCCTTGCCGGTGACCGTGACCTTCACCTTGTCGCCTGAGTCGTCGATCGCGTCCACGCGGGTGGAGGTCAGCACGTCCACGCCGAGCTTGCGGTAGCGCTTGGCCAGTTCCTTGGACACCTCGGCGTCCTCGTTCGGGACCATCCGGTCGAGGAACTCGACGATCGTCACCTGCACGCCGTAGTTGTGCAGCACGTACGCGAACTCGACGCCGATCGCGCCCGCGCCCGCGATGACGATGCTCTCCGGCAGGTCCGCGCTGAGGATCTGCTCCTCGTAGGTGACGACGCGCTCGGACAGCGACGTCCCCGGCAGCAGCTTCGTGTGCGCGCCGGCCGCGATGATGCAGCTGCCGAACGTCACCGTCTCGCTCGACCCGTCGGCCTTGGCGACCTGCAACGTGTTCGGGTCGGTGAACGTCCCGCGCCCGTCATAGGACGTGATCTTGTTCTTCTTCATCAGGAACTGGACGCCCTTGACGAGCTTGTCCGACACCTGCCGGCTGCGCTGGAACGCGACGCCGTAGTCGAACGAGACGCGCCCCTCGACGTTGATCCCGAAGGTCTTCTGCTCCTGCGTGAAGATGTGCGCCAGCTCGGCGTTGCGCAGCAGCGCCTTCGAGGGGATGCAGCCGACGTTGAGACAGACCCCGCCCCAGTACCTCTCCTCGATGATCGCCGTCTTCAGCCCGAGCTGTGCCGACCGGATCGCGGCGACATATCCACCCGGGCCCGCACCCAGGACCACGACGTCAAAGTGTTCGCTCATATCCATGGACGATATTCGCCACGGGAGGCGCTCGCATCCCGGCCCGAACGTGACCC
>JBOHBY010000529.1:0-2647 GCA_050698635.1 Spirillospora sp. | reverse complement strand
CGTCCGAGCCGCTGTCGCGCGTCGCGCTCGACGGCGTCCGGGTCGGGCCGGACGCCCTGCTCGGCGGGACCGCCGACGGCGCCGCCTGGGACACCCTGCGCCGTACCGCCGTCGCCGGTGCGGTGGCCGTCGCGTCCGGCGTCATCGAGGGCGCGCTTGAGCTGACCAGGGAGTACGTCAGGACGCGCGAGCAGTTCGACCGCGTCCTCGCGCAGTTCCAGGCCGTCACGATGCAGATCGGCGACGTCTACATCGCCAAGCGCGCGCTGGACGTGGCCGTCTGGGCGGGCGTGTGGCGTCTCGCCGAAGGCGCCGCGGACACCGACGAGGTCCTGGCCGTCGCCGCCTACAACGCGTGCGATCCCGTCGTGCAGGCCCTCTACACCTGCCAGCATCTGCACGGCGGCATCGGCCTGGACGTCACCTACCCGCTGCACCGCTACTTCGCCTGGGGCAGGCAGTGCGCGCACCTGCTCGGCGGCGCGGACGACCGTCTCGACACGCTCGCAGACCTTCTCGTCCGGGAGGGCGTGGCGTGATGTTCATCGACCTGACCGGCGCGCAGAAGAATCTGCGCACGGAACTGCGCGAGTACTTCGAGAACTGCCTGGACGAGGAGCAGCGCGCCGCCATCCTCGCCGACCCGTTCGGCCCCGCCTACCTGGCGCACTGCCGCCGCCTCGGCCGCGACGGGATGCTCGGCGTCGCGCTGCCGGAGCGGTACGGCGGCCGCGGCTACGGCCCGGTCGAGCAGACGATCTTCGCCACCGAGATCGCCCGCGCCGCCGTCACCTACCCGCTCATCACGCTGAACTCCGTCGCGCCGACGATCCTCCAGTACGGGACGGACGCGCAGAAGGACTTCTTCATCCCGCGCATCCTCGCCGGGGAGTGCCATTTCGCCGTCGGCTACAGCGAGCCGGACGCGGGCACCGACCTCGCCGCCCTGCGCACCACCGCCGTCCGGGACGGCGGCCACTACGTCGTCAACGGCCAGAAGGTCTTCACGTCCGCCGCGCACACCGCCGACTACGTGTGGCTCGCCGCCCGTACGTCCACAGAAGCGAAGAAGCACAGGGGCATCTCGATGTTCGTCGTCGACTGCGCCGACCCCGGATTCTCCTGGACGCCGATCATCACGATGGACGGCCGGCACCACACCAACGCGACCTACTTCCAGGACGTCCGCGTCCCGGCGGACATGCTGGTCGGCGAGGAGGGCAAGGGCTGGGACCTCATCGTCAGCCAGCTCAACCACGAGCGCGTCACGCTCGGACCGGCCGGGAACCTCGGGCACGTCGTCGTCCGGTTCGAGCGCTGGGCCCGCACCACTCCGGGCCGGGACGGACGGCCACTGATCGAGCATCCGGACGTCCGCCGAGCGGTCGCGCGCGTGCACGCGTACCTGCGCGTCAACGAGCTGCTCAACTGGCAGGTCGCCGCGAACCAGGACCTCGGCTGGCTCGGCGCCCCGGACGCGTCCGCCACCAAGGTCTACGCCTCGGAGCGGATGCAGGAGGCGGGCCGGATCGTCGGCGCGGTCCTCGCCCGCCACGGCGACCCCGGCGACCCGGAGACCGCGGCGTTCACCGAGGCCGCCGACCGGCTCGCGAAGGGCGCGCTCGTGCTGACGTTCGGCGGCGGCGTCAACGAGATCCAGCGCGAGCTGATCGCGATGATCGGCCTAGGACTGCCCCGAGCCCCGCGCTGACCGGGCCTTCTTCGGTTCGGTGCCGTGCGCGAACCCCGCCGCGTCGGAGTCGGCGGCGTGCCGTCGCGGGGCGTCCTGCGCGCGGAGGCGGGGGAGGACGCGGCGCAGGTCGTCCAGGAGCAGGTCGGCGAGGTCGTGGCTGAACCCGTTGCGGACCACGACGCGCAGCACGGCCAGGTCGGTGCGGTTCTCGGGGAAGGTGTAGGCGGGCACGAGCCATCCGTGCTCGCGCAGTGCCGCCGACACGTCGAACACCGTGAAGTTGTCGACGTCGTCCTTCACCCGGAACGCGAAGACGGGGATGTCGCCGCCGTCGGTGAGCGTCGCGAACGGGCCGAGCCGGCCGATCCCGGTGGCGAGGCGGGTGGCGACGTCCCGGCACGTCCGCTGGACGCGGCTGTACCCGTCGAAGCCGAGCCGCAGGAAGTTGTAGTACTGGGCGACGACCTGCGCGCCCGGACGGGAGAAGTTCAGCGCGAACGTCGGCATGTTCCCGCCGAGGTAGTTGACGTGGAAGACCAGGTCGTCGGGCAGGGCGTCCTCGTCGCGCCACAGCGCCCAGCCGACACCGGGCATGACGAGCCCGTACTTGTGCCCCGAGGTGTTGATGGAGGCGACCCTCGGCAGCCGGAAGTCCCACGTCAGGTCAGGGTCGAGGAAGGGGGCGATCATCGCGCCGGACGCGCCGTCCACGTGGATCGGGACGTCCAGGCCGGTCCGGCGCTCCAGGTCGTCGAGCGCGGCGGCGATCTCGGCGACGGGCTCGTAGCTGCCGTCGAACGTGGACCCGAGGACGGCGACGACCCCGATCGTGTTCTCGTCGCACAGCTGCACCGCCTCCCGCGCGCCGAGGTGGAACCGGTCGCCCTCCATCGGCACGTAGCGCGGCTCGACCTCGAAGTAGTCGGCGAACTTCTCCCAGCAGATCTGCACGTT
>JBOHBY010000528.1:0-1502 GCA_050698635.1 Spirillospora sp. | reverse complement strand
GTTCGGCTCCTCGCCGGGCGCCGGGAGGAACGCCAGCGGCTTGTCGGCACCGGCGTCGAGCGTCCGGACGACGACGCGCCCCTCCGGGAACGCCTCCAGGACCGTCCGGTAGGCGTCCTCCTGCTCGGCGTCGGACGGCGGCGTCGCGCGGTCGAGGAAGAGGAACTCGGTGCGGTACAGCCCGACGCCCTCCGCCCCGTTCGCCAGCGCCGCCTCGACGTCCTTCGGCCCGCCGATGTTCGCCAGCAGCGGGATCTTGTGCCCGTCCTTGGTGGCGCCCGGCCCGGTCGAGCCTTCGAGCGCGGAAGCGCGGGCACCGGCAGCCGCACGGGCCGCCGCGATCGCGGCCTCGGACGGATCGGGACGCACCGTCCCCGCCGAACCGTCGACGAGCACCCGCATGCCGTCGGCCAGCGACGTCGCGCCGGGCAGCGCCACGACGGCGGGCACGCCCATCGTCCGCGCGATGATCGCGGTGTGGCTGGTCGGGCCGCCCTCCTCGGTCACGAACGCGACGACCTTCGCCGGGTCGAGCACGGCCGTGTCGGCGGGCGCTAGATCGCGGGCGACCAGCACGAACGGCTCGTCCGACTCGGGGACGCCCGGCATCGGCAGGCCGAGCAGCCGGGCGATCGAACGGTCGCGGATGTCGTCCAGGTCGGTGACCCGGGCCGCCATGTACTCCCCCGCCCCGGCGAGCATGTCCCGGTAGACGCCGAACGCCTCGAAGACGGCGCGGGCCGCCCCGGCCCCACCCTCGATCCGGGCGCGGACGTCGTCGGCCAGGCCGGGATCGCGGGCCATCAGCGCCTGCGCGTTCAGCACGTCCTGTCCGTCGGTGTTGCCCGCCGCGGCGGCGCGGACGCCGCGTTCCTCCAGGTCGGCGGCGACGGCCTCCAGCGCGGCGAAGGCGGTGTCACGTTCGGCGCCGGCGTCGCCGCCGTGCCGGGCCCCGGCGGGCGGCTCGGGAACGGCGCCCGCGAGGACGTGCACCGGCCCGACCCCGGCACCGGGGCTGACTCCCGCGCCCTGGAGGACGCCTCCCGCCTCAGGCACTCTCGGGCTCCGGCGTCGACAGCAGCACCTCAAGATCGTCGAGCAGCTCGTCCGCGCCCGCGCCCTCGGCGGACAGGACGACCTCCTCCCCGTGCCGGGCGTCCAGCCCGAGCACGGCGAGGATGCTCTTGGCGTTCACGGGGGCGCCGCCGGGCTTGGACACGGTCACCTCCATCGGCGCCTTGGCCGCCGTCTGGACGAAAAGCGCGGCCGGCCGCGCGTGCAGCCCCACCCTCGACTGGATCTTGACATTGCGCTCGGTCACGGCACACTCCTCTGGGGTCTCAGTTCTGGCCCTGCTGGCCCTGCTGGCCCTGCTGGCCCTGCTGGAACCGTCGCCCGCCGGGGACCCGCAGCGCGGGGCCCGGCACGACGTCCACGTCCTTGAAATCGGGGACGACGTGGTCGGCTCCGGCGAGCGCGCCCGCCGACTGGGTGGTCAGGAC
>JBOHBY010000527.1:0-4679 GCA_050698635.1 Spirillospora sp. | reverse complement strand
CGGGCGCTCCGGGCGATCCGAACGACCCGGGCGGTTCCGGCTCAGCGGGCGGGGCGGCGAGCGCGAGGGGGGTTCAGCGTCGGGGGCGGGGCTGGGGTTTCCAGGTGGTGGGGCGGCAGGCCGCCGTGTACACGGTGTCCACCTGGTCTGGCGTGAGCGTCCGCCCGCGCCGGCGTAACCAGCGCCGGAGCGCCTTGACGTCGGTGAGCACGGCGACGTCCCGCGGGCCGCCGCCCTTGACGGTCATGCTCTGCGCGCCGACGAAGACGATGACCGACTGCACGGGCACGTGACGGTGGCAGGCCGTGGCGAGCAGGCGGCGGGTGCGTTCGGCCTCGTGGCGGGAATTACGCAGGTATTCGACTCTGACGCCGCTCACCATCATGGCGTTCTCCGCCACCCAGACCTTGCCGCGCGTGGTCTTGGTGTTGATGGTGACGACGCCGAACGGGCCGATGAGGACATGGTCGATGTCGGCGCCATTGCGTCCGACGGGAACGGCGTGCAGGACGTGCCAGCCCCGTTTCCGTGCCCATTTGTCGAGCTTTCCGCCGACGAATCGTTCGCCTTTCGCGCCGACCGCGAAGTCCCGCGCGGTCGTGCGGACGCCGATCAGGGCGGCCAGCCGCGTCCGCCAGCCGCGCAGCTCATTGGCCCTGGCCTGCGCCGCCGCCCCCGCCTTGGTGCGGCTGAGGTCGGTGGCCGATCGGGCCTGTCGGGCCTGTCGGGTCGATCTGGATGATCGGGACGATCGGGACGATCGGCGTGAAGTCGGCTTGCCGTTCCGGCGTTTCGCGTTCTGGCCCACGGCGACCCCCAACACGACCATTTACCAACATTGGCACCATAGGTCATGAGGGGGGTCGATGTTCGGGTTTCAGCGGGGCGTGATGTGGGTGGGGAGGGAGGCGAAGCCGCGGTCGTTGGACGAGCGGACGCGGCGGGCGGCGGCGATGTCGATGTCGTAGTCGGCGATCGCGGTGGTGAGTTCGGTGAGGGCGATGCGGGCCTCCAGGCGGCCGAGGTTCGCGCCGAGGCAGTGGTGGCGGCCGTTGCCGAACGCGAGCGAGGCACCGTCCTCCGGCCCCCGCCCACCACCATTCAGCGGACGAGCTCCGCTCGACTTCCTGTGGCGGTCGAGGTCGAAGCGGGACGGGTCGTCGAAGACGGCCGGGTCGTGGTTGGCGGAGCCGACGAGGAGCAGGACGCGCTCGTCCGCCGGGATCGTCACGCCGTGCAGGTCGACCGGTTCGGTGGTGGTGCGGGCGAGGGCCTGGGACGGCGGGTCCCAGCGCAGGGTCTCCTCGATCCAGTCGTCGACGCGTCCGGCGAACGCCTCGGCGCGGGCGTCGGGGTGCCGCCACGCGGCGTGCCAGGCGTTGCCGAGCAGGAGCATCGTGGTCTCGATCCCGGCGCCGACGAGGAGGATCAGCACGCCGACGATCTCCTCCGGGGTGAGCCGGTCGTCGCCCTCGGCCGCGTCGAGCAGGCCGGACAGGAGGTCGTCCTCGCGCCGGGTGGCGCGCTCGATCGTCAGCTCGGTGTAGTAGCCGACGAGGGCGCCGATGGCCTGGAGCGCCTCAGGCGGGAGGTCGCCGCCGCCCTCGTCGCCGCCGTCCTCGTCCCGGTACATGATCGCCATGCCGAGGTCGCGGACCTTGTCGCGGTCGGCCTCGGGGACGCCGACCAGCTCGGAGATCACGTCGGTGGGGAACCGGGCCGCGAAGTCGGTCATCAGGTCGAACCGGCCGCCGTCCAGATGCGGGCGGAGGAGGTCGCGGGCGATCTCGCGGAGCCGCGGTTCGAGCTCCTGGACGCGCTTCTGCGTGAACGCGCGCGACACCAGGCCCCGCATCCGGGTGTGCTTCGGCGGGTCCATCGCGACGAAGGAGAAGAACTTCTCCGCGTCCGGGCCCCAGAACGCGGGCTCGATGCGCAGGCCGTTCCTGCTGGAGAAACGGTCCGAATCCTTGAGGGCGGCGACGACGTCGGCATGCCGTGACAGGGCCCAGAAGTCGTCATTGTCGTTGCGGTAGACCGGTGACTTTTCGCGCAGTTGTGAATACACCGGGTAAGGGTCGTCCTGAATCGCAAAGTCGAACGGACTGTAGAAGAGGTCCACTGCCCCGCCTTCCGCTGTGGGAACGATCCTTTACTACCGTGCGCGTGCTCGCCTACCCTGCCACAGGTCGGCCCACCCCGGTTGTGCGAAGGCGGGTGTACGCCCTGCACAATGGGGAGTTGTGATCTTCAAATCCGGTGCGGGGGCGCCTGTGCCGGGCGACGAATCGAGGGCACCGTGGAGGTTCCGCCGGGGATCGACCCCACGAAGGCGCACCCGTCCCGCCGCTACAACTACTGGCTCGGCGGCAAGGACAATTTCGCCGTTGACCGGGAGTCCGCGGAGGTGGTCGCGTCCGCCTTCCCGACCGTCGCGCTGTCGGCCCGCGAGAACCGCGCATTCCTCAAACGCGTGGTGACGTACCTGGCCGGTGAGGTGGGCATTCAGCAGTTCCTCGACATCGGTACCGGGCTGCCGTCGGCGGGCAATGTGCACGAGGTGGCGCAGGCGATCGAGCCGACGTCCAGGATCGTCTATGTGGACAACGATCCGGTGGTTCTGGTCCACGCCCGCGCCCTGCTCACCAGCGAGCCCGAGGGCAGGACCGCCTACATCCAGGCCGATCTGCGCGAGCCGGACAAGATCCTCGTGAACCCGGATCTGGAGAGCACGCTGGACATGTCGCGTCCGGTGGCGCTGATGGTGGTGGCGACCATGCATTTCGTGACCGACGACCATGACCCGTACGGGATCGTCCGGCGCCTGGTCGCGGCGCTTCCGCCGGGCAGCCACCTCGTGATGACGCATGCGACCGACGACTATCTGACGCCCGAGCAACTCGCCGAGAGCGTGGAGGCGAACGAGCGCAGCGGCGTCCCGTTCCGGCTGCGCAGCAGGGACGAGTTCACCCGGTTCTTCGACGGGCTTGAACTGCTGCCGCCGGGCGTCACCTCGGTCCTCGAATGGCGTCCGGAGGCGCATGAGCTGGAGCGTCCTTCGATCGAGGACGTCTCGATGCTCTGCGCCGTCGCCCGCGTCCCCTGATTCATTTGCGCGCGTCGTTCACCGCCTGGACGAGTTCCTCGACGTCGGCGGGCGTCGTGCGGTGGCTGATCACGCAGGCGCGGAGGGCGGCGTGGCCGTCCAGCCGGACGGGGCTGATCCACGCCCGTCCGCTGCCGACGACGCGTTGGGCGAGCGCGTCGTGGTGCTTCCCTGTGGTGTCGGCGGGGTCGGCGAAGCAGACGACGGGGAGCGGGGTGTCGTTGACGATCGTCCAGCCGGTCGAGGTGAGCGCGGTGCGGAGGTCGTCGGCCAGGGCGGCGTCGCGGTCGACCTGCTCGGCGTATCCGGCCCGGCCCGCGACGGCCAGGCTGAGGAACAGCTTCAGGCCCATGAACCGCCGCGACCACTGGTGGCTGGACGTGTACGGGTCGACGGTGTCGGGGACGTCGTCCGGCATATAGGACGTCGTCACCCGGAACGCCTCCGCGAGCCCATCGGCGTCGGTGGACAGCAGCGCGCCCGCGCCCATCGGGACGCTCAGCCATTTGTGCGCGTCGATCGTGATCGACTCGGCGCGCTCGATGCCCGCCAGCGCCGGACGCAGCCGGTCGGAGAGCGCGGCCGCGCCACCGTAGGCGGCGTCCACGTGGAACCGGAGCCCGAGGTCGGCGCAGAGGTCGGCCAGGTCGGGGAGTGGGTCGATCACTCCGGCGCCCGTCGTCCCCGCGGTGCCGACGACGAGGAACGGCAAGTCGCCATCGGCCCGGTCAGCGGCTATCTGGCGGGCGAGGTGGCCGACGTCCAGCCGCAGGTCAGGGCCGGTGGGGACGAGTCGGACGGCGTCCCGCCCCAGCCCCGTGGCGTGCGCGATCTTGAGCCAGGCCAGGTGGCTCTCGGCGGACGCGTACATCACCGGACGCCCCGGCAGCGCCCGCAGCCCCTCCGTGCCGTACCGGGGCCACGTTCTGGTGAGCGCCAGCAGCACGCCCGTCAGGTTCGCCTCCGCGCCGCCGCTGGTGAACGACCCGGCCACGTCCTCAGCCGGGTAGCCGAGCCGTCCGCCCAGGAAGCGCAGCAGATGCGCCTCGATCTCGACGGCGGCCGGGGCGTGCGACCATCCCGCGAGCTGCGGGTTGAACGCGGCGGCGAGCGTGTCCCCGACGACGCCCATCAGTGTCGGGGTCGGGTTGAACAGGCCGAAGTAGCGCGGATGCGTGGTGTGGACGGTCGCCGTGCGAAGCAGCTCGGCGACGTCGTCGACCACTTCTTCCGGGGCCGCCGGAAGCCGGAAGTCGAACGCGCCGATCGCGGTTCGCAAGTGCTGGATGTCGACCGGGGTGGTGACGTCCCGTCCGGCGATCTCCGCGCGCTCGCGTTCCAGCAGGTTGATGACATGCCGCCACAGCTGCTCGGCGACCGGCGGGGCCGGGTCGAAGGAGGCCCGCCCGGCAGGGAACTGATCCATGCCCTCGACCCTGCCGCCGGCGCCCGGCTCCACCCAAGTGGCAGAAGTGACCACCATCGCTAAAATAGTGACATGCACAAGCTCGCCGTCGCCGTGACCGAAGGCGTGCCGATCTTCGAGCTGGCCATCCCGTGCGAGGTGTTCGGC
>JBOHBY010000526.1:0-1766 GCA_050698635.1 Spirillospora sp. | reverse complement strand
GTGCTGCGCCGATTCCCGCCCGGCGACACGGCCGCGGCGAACGAGGCACGCGCGCTGAACCTCCTCGACGGCCTGGACGGCTGGGCACCGCGAGTGCTCGCCGCCGACCCCGACGGCCGCCTGTTCGGGGAGCCCGCCGTCCTGATCACCCGGCTGCCCGGCCGCGCCGACATCACGTCCGTCGCCCCCGGCGAAGCGGCCCTCCATCTGGGCCGCGCCCTCGCCCGCCTCCACGCCACCCCACTCGCACCCTCCACCGCCCTCCGCGACGGAATGGCCGCAGCATTGTCATCCCCCACCCGCCGGCCCGCCGCCCCTGCACCCGGCGCGCGAACACTGGCAACGCACGCCCATCACCTCGCCCAATCCGAGCGCGTCCTCACCCACTACGACTTCTGGTCCGGCAACGTGCTGTGGGAGGACGGCGCCCTCACCGGCGTCATCGACTGGTCAGGCGCCTCGCTAGCACCGCGCGGCTTCGACGTCGCCTGGTGCCGCCTCGACCTGGTCCTGCTCCACGGTCCAGCCACCGCCGAGGCGTTCACCAACGCCTACCAGGACGCGGCAGGCCAACCCGTCGCCGACCTCCCGCTCTGGGACGTGTTCGCCCTGACCAACTCCCACCACGCGGTCGAAACATGGCTCCCCAACTACCACGACCTGGGCCGAACAGACCTGACCGCCGAAGACCTGCGCGAACGCCACACCGCCTGGACCCGCCAACGCCTCCCCCACTCCCCCTAGGCCACCGAAAGCCGGCCCCACGGAGTACCCGACCTCAACGGTGCCGATGCCGCCCGCGGCCCACAAAACCCCCGTCACCAACCGCCACACCACCGACCACCGCCACATGGACCCGCCACCACTTGATCAACATCAGGCCGTCCGACCGGCGCTCTCCGTCCACGAATCGGCAAGGGCGCACAGCTCACCGAGCGCGGCCTCGACCCGCTCCCGGTCGCCCGTGGTGAGAAAGTCGGTCTGGAGTCCGGCATAGGCGCCGTTGAGGTAGGTCGCCTTGACCCGGGCCAGGGCGGGATCGAGCCCGCGGGTGACCAGCGCGCGGGCGACGAACTCGGCCCGCTGCGTCAGGAACTTCGGTACCCGGTCACCGAGCCGCCCGGCCGCCGCGAGCCCCTCGATCTCGCGGACGAGCCGGGTATGCGCGATGTTCTCGGGCGCGAGGTGGCGACGCCAGGAGTCGCGGACGATGGCGCCGATCCCCCGCTCCGTGTCGTCCCAGCCCTCGGTGGCCTGGAGCTGCTCGTGCTGGACGTCGTCCAGCCGTTGCAGGAGCGCGGCGAGCAGATCGTCCTTGTCGGCGAAGTGGTGGGTGAGGACGCGCGTGCTCTGCCCGAGCGCCTGGGCGATGGGCCGCATCGACAGGCCGGACATCCCCTCCTCGGCCAGATGGTCGAGGACCGCGTCGAGGATCTCGGTGCGCCGATGCGGATCGCGCGGCCTGGCCACAGACGGCCTCCTTCGTCCGGGAGACGTCCATCCTATAGGGAAACGAGTGTTACCTTAATTGGTATGCCCTTCTTCCGACGCCCTTCGGGTGGGCTCCGGCTCGCCGCGCTCGCCCTGACCGCCTTCACGCTCCAGACGGACGACTTCGTGATCGTCGGCGTGCTCCCGTCGATCGCCCACGGCGTCTCGGTCAGCGAGGCCGCGGCCGGGCAGCTCGTCACCGTCTTCTCCGTCATCTGCGCCGTGGTCGCGCCCGTCGCGGCGGTGGCCACCGCCTCCTGGCCGCGGCGCCGCCT
>JBOHBY010000525.1:0-1827 GCA_050698635.1 Spirillospora sp. | reverse complement strand
CCGAGGTTCGCCTCGACGAGGACGGCCGCCGCAGCGTCCCCGTCCTGCGCCCGCACACCCCGCAGCCCGGCCCTTCGCCGCTCGGGCCGGACGACGTCGTGCTCGTCACCGGCGGCGGCAAGGGGATCACGGCCGAATGCGCGCTGGGGTTGGCCGCGGGCACCGGCGCGAAGCTCGCGATCCTCGGCCGCTCCGATCCGGCGGACGACGCCGTCCTGGCGGAGAACCTGGCGCGGCTGGAGGCCGCCGGTGTCGAACACGCCTACCTCCGCGCGGACGTGACCTCGGCGGAGCAGGTCGCCGCCGCCGTGGCCCGCACGCGCGAGCTGCTGGGCGAGGTGACGGCCGTCCTGCACGGCGCCGGACGCAACCAGCCGGCCGCGCTGACGACCGCCGACGAGACGTCCTTCCGGGCCACCCTCGCCCCCAAGATCGACGGGCTGCGCGCCGTGCTCGGCGCGGTCGACCACGACCGGATCAAGCTGCTCGTCACCTTCGGCAGCATCATCGGACGGACGGGCCTGCGCGGCGAGGCGGAGTACGGGACGGCCAACGAGTGGCTGACCGACCTGACCGTCGACCTGGCCCGCCGCCACCCGTCCTGGCGCTGCCTCGCCGTCGAGTGGTCGGTGTGGTCGGGGGTCGGGATGGGGGAGCGCCTCGGCGTCCTGGACGCGCTGGTGCGCGACGACATCAGGCCGATCCCGCCTGACGAGGGCGTGGCGATGCTGTCGCGGCTGATCGCCGATCCAGGCGCCCCAGGTGTGACGGTCGTCGTCGGCCGTGTCGGCGACCTGCCGACCGTCTCGTTCGAGGAGCGGGAGCTGCCGCTGGCGCGCTTCACCGAGCATCCCCTCGTCTCCTATCCCGGGGTCGAACTGGTCACCGAGGCCCGCCTCACCGGCCGCGACGATCCGTATCTGGCCGACCATCGGGTGGACGGGGTGGCGATCCTGCCCGCCGTGCTGTCCCTTGAGGCGATGACCGAGGCGGCAGCCGCCGTCGGCGGGGCGACGTCCCGCCCGGTCTGGGAGGACGTCGAGTTCCTGCGGCCGGTGGCGGCGCCGGGCGAGGACCTGTCCGCGACGATCAGGGTCGGCGCGCTGGTCCGGGAGGACGGTGCGTCGACCGACGTGGTGATCCGGAGTTCGGAGACCGGCTTCGCGGCCGAGCACGTCCGTGGCACGTTCCGTCCGGGGCCGGTGGCCCTCACCGGTGCGGCGCCGCCGTCCCGGACGTCCCCGCTCATCGGGGCGGAGGACTGGTACGGTTCCTTGTTCTTCCAGGGCGAGCGGTTCCAGCGGGTCATCGGCTACCGGCGGCTCACGGCGACGGGCTGTGTGGCGGAGATCGCCGGGGGCGCGGGCAAGCCGTGGTTCGGGCCGATGCTGCCCGCCCGGCTGCTGCTCGCCGACCCCGGGCCGAGGGACGCGTTCATGCACGCGATCCAGGCGTGCGTGCCCGACGCGACGCTGCTGCCCGACCGGGTGGAGCGCCTGGTGCCCGCGACCGACCCGTGGCCGGAGCGGCTCGTCCTGGACGCCCGCGAACGCACCCACGACGGAGACGTCTACGTCTACGACCTCACGGTGCACGACGAGACGGGCGAGCTCCTGGAGGAGTGGCGGGGGCTGCGGCTGCGGGCGCTGCGCCGCCACGGCCCGCCCGCGATCGGCGCCCTCATCGGGCCCTACCTGGAGCGACGGCTGCCTCACGGCATCGCCGTGGCGGTCGAGCCGGAAGGCCCCGACGAGCGCGCGGAGGCGTCCCGCCGTGCCGTCGGCCGCGCCGTGGGCACCGACGTCGTCGTCCGGCACCGTCCCGACG
>JBOHBY010000524.1:0-3746 GCA_050698635.1 Spirillospora sp. | reverse complement strand
GGCGGGCCTTTTGTCGCCCTTTCATCGGGTGGGGTCACAGCCACGGGTAGGTGGCGTTCCGGCCGGATTCCAGGAGGGGGATCAGCTGGAAGGTGCGGTCGGTCATGCCGCCGAACTCGTGGCGGGCGCCGGTGCCGGTGGGCATCGCCGCGTGCTTGTAGCCGGCGAGGTTGAAGCCGTACATCGGGACGTCGGGCGCCACGGAGTTGGTGACGTCGCCCGCCCAGCCGCCGCCGAACGTCTGCATGTCCGAGACGATGACGACCCGGTCGTGGCCGCGGTACGTCGCGTGGACCGCCTCGGCGATGCGGGTCCCGTGGCCGACGTCGCCGATCCGGCGGGTGAACCGCTCCACCTCGCGCAGCACCGACGCGCCGCGGCGGAGCCGGTGGCGGAACGTGCCGTCGGCGAAGCCGTGCAGGTCGACCTGGTTGCCGCGGGCCGCGAGCGCCACCCCGAACAGGGCGGCGATCTGCGCGTAGGTCATCGTCGAGCGCTTCGAGACGCCCCCGAACGACATCGACCCGGACGTGTCGACCAGCACCAGCGTCCGGCCCGGGAACTCCGGGACGCCCGACGTCGACGCGCTGAGCGCCTTGTCCAGCGCGTCGCCCCAGCGCAGCGACGGCGCCGCCAGGTAGGCCGCGAAGAACCGGAACGGGAACTGCCGCGACCGCGCCACCTGGGCGGGGTCGGCGAGCCGTGCGGCGACCTGCGCCGCGACCTCGTCCGATACTCCGGCCTCGTCGAAGTTGCGGAGGTTGCGGAGCAGGGCCATGTAACCCATGGACGGGATCACCGCGTGCCAGGCTTCGGCGTCCATCGGGCCCTGGAGCCAGCCGGCGAGCGCCTCCCAGGTGAACCCGGCGCGGCTCAGCAGCTCCGGGTCCTCCAGGACGCGGCGGCGCTCGTCCACGGGCATGGACAGCAGCGCCTCCCGCCGCGTGAGCGTTCCCAGCGACGTGGGGACGGGCGTTTCGGCCTGGTAGCGGCGCTTGACCGCGTAGCCGAACAGGTCGTGCTGCCACGGGCCCTGGAACCGGCCGCCCTGCGCGCTGCCCTTCCGGTCGCCCGGGTGGGTCAGGTTGAGGACGTCGGCGAACCCGACGCCGCGCGCCTCCGAGCCCCACTTGACGTAGTTGAACTCGGTGCCGAGCCGCAGGACGGCGTCGCCGATGCCGCGCTTGACCGGCTTGGGGACGGCCCGCCCGTAGGTGGCGAGCCAGTACGCCAGGGCCTCGCCGGGCTCGTCGGCGCGCCGGATGACGCTGGACACGAGCTGCCGGTTGCCGCCGTTCAGCCCGGCGCCGAGCCGGGCCCGGACCGCCTCGAGCGCGGCGACCAGCGGCGCGGACCGCATGTTCGCCTCGTCGCGCAGCCACGGCAGGAACCCCGCCAGCCAGGGCAGGTCGTCGACGGCGACCTGGTGGACGAGGTCACGGAACCGCGCGTCGCGGTCTCCGGCCTTCTCGTAGAAGGTGTCCTCGCCGGCCATGTTCGACACCGCGAGCAGGAAGAGCTCGCTCTTGGCGTCGCGCGCGAATCCGGGCGCGCCCTCGTGGGTGCGGCCCGACGCGGTCGCCTCGGTGCGGACCGGACTCGACACGGCCGGGCGGACCTTGCCGCGATTGAACTTCGCCATGGGATGGGCCCTCCTTCCGTTGACGAAAGGGAGCCGTCCCGGTCGAATTCACGAAAATGCCCGGCGCGTACGCCGGGCATGCCGCAGGGATTCGGCTCCCTCCCGAGATTCAGGCGGTGCACGGATTCGCCCGCCGATCGGGCGGCGGCCCCATGGTGGAGCCGCAAGGAATCGAACCTCGAAGTAGCCGTTCACCTTCGCACCGGGAGGTGCCTATTCAGCAGACCATTTCAGCGGGCCCTGTCACAACTGAATTTCCGGCGTTCGGGGAATGGTGGGCGGGTCAGGTGAGGACGCCGTCGATGAAGGCGGTGACGTCGGCGAGGACCTCCTCGCGGTTGGTCTCGTTGAAGACCTCGTGGCGGGCGCCCGGGTAGAGGCGCTCGGTGAAGTCGGTGCCGCGGACGGCGTCGATGCCGGTGCGGGTGTCCCGGGGGCGGACGAGCTCGTCGGCGGCGCCGTGCATGTAGAAGATCGGCAGGTCGCCGAGGGAGCCGTGCTCCTTGACGCGCCTCAGCGCGGTGTCGAGGGCCACGACGGTGGCCTTCCTGAACGGCCCGTGCCAGACGAGCGGGTCGTCGGTGTAGGCCTTCCCGACGGCGGGGTCCCGCGACAGCGCCGAGCCGTCGATCGGCGCGTCGGGCATCTCGTCGAGGGGCAGTAATTCGTCCACGACGTGCCAGCGGCCGAGCACCGGCCCCGACAGCACCAGCGCGGCGAGGACGCCGCCGTGCAGCTGCGCGTACCGGGACGCTATCAGCCCGCCCATCGAGTGCCCGATCAGCACGACGGGCAGGCCGGGATGGTCGCCGCGCGCCGCCTCCACGACCGTGTGCAGGTCGGCGACGACGTCGTCGTAGTCCTCGACCAGCGCGCGTTCGCCCGCCGAGCGGCCGTGGCCCATGTGGTCGGGGCCGCAGACGACCGCGCCGTGCCGGGCCAGGACGCCCGCGACGTCGTCGTAGCGGCCGAGGTGCTCGCCGTATCCGTGCACGAGGACGGCGATGTACCAGGGGTCGCCGTCGGTCCAGATCCTGGCGGTGACGGCGCCCCGCGTCCCCGCGAAATCCCACTCACGTACCGTCGTCACGCAGCCTCCCAGTTGCCGGACGGATGGTTACCGTCTCTCGTGTGCGACGGATCGTCAACCACCGCAATAGGGTGGAGGGATCGACCGTAAATCCCCGGCGGCCCGGAAGCCCCGGCCGCCGGCCAGCAGGAAGGGGCGCCCTTGCTGGTCGACACCTTCGGCCGGACCGCGACGGACCTGCGGGTCTCCCTCACCGACCGTTGCAACCTGCGTTGCTCGTACTGCATGCCGCCGGAGGGTCTGGACTGGCTGCCGAAGCCGGAGCTGCTCACCGACGACGAGGTCATGCGGCTGGTCGGGCTGGCCGTCACGGAGCTGGGCGTCACCGAGGTCCGCTACACCGGCGGGGAGCCGCTGCTGCGGCGCGGCCTGCCGGGCATCGTCGCGCGGACGGCGGAGCCGGCGCCGCGCCCGCAGATCTCGCTGACCACCAACGGCATCGGCCTCGACCGGCTGGCGGGCCCGCTGGCCGAGGCCGGTCTCGACCGCGTGAACGTCTCCCTCGACACGCTCGACCCGGAGACGTTCAAGCGGCTCGCGCACCGCGACCGGCTGGACGACGTGCTGACCGGGCTCCAGGCGGCGCAGGCCGCGGGGCTGGCGCCCGTCAAGATCAACGCGGTGCTGATGCGGGGGGTCAACGACCACGAGGCCGTCCCGCTGCTGCGGTTCTGCCTGGACAACGGCTACCGGCTCCGGTTCATCGAGCAGATGCCCCTGGACGCCCAGCACGGCTGGACCCGCGCCGACATGATCACCGCCGGTGAGATCCTCGACCGGCTGTCGGCCGGGTTCACCCTCGCCCCGGACGAGGCGCACGACCGCGGCAGCGCCCCCGCCGAGTCGTTCACGGTCGACGGCGGCCCGGACACCGTCGGCGTGATCGGGTCGGTGACCCGGCCGTTCTGCGGCGCCTGCGACCGGGTGCGGCTCACCGCCGACGGGCAGGTCCGCAACTGCCTGTTCGCGAACGAGGAGTCCAACCTGCGGGACGCGCTGCGCGCCGGCGCCGAC
>JBOHBY010000523.1:0-3861 GCA_050698635.1 Spirillospora sp. | reverse complement strand
GTCCTGATCTCCGGCCACGACCCGGCCGACTACGCCGCCGTCCTGCGCCGCCTGCACGCCGAACCGGGCCTGCACGCCCGCCTCGCCCGCGGCGCCGTCCGCCACGCGAACACCTTCGGCTGGGACGCCACCGTCGACAACCTCCTGGACGTGTATACCGGAGCCGTGGACATCCGTACCCCGTCGATCCCGGCGGCCCGCCGCGCCGCCGAGGTCACCGCATGAACATCGTCGACACCATCAGGAAGACTCTGCTGGCAGCCGATCTGGAGTTCGACGAACCGCGCGAGAACGCGTTCTTCGTCAAACTCCCCGGGCAGCACAAGCTCGCCACCATGACCTGGCTGATCGTCGGCGAGCACAGCCTGCACGTCGAAGCGTTCTTCTGCCGCCGCCCCGACGAGAACCACGCCGACTTCTACCGCTTCCTCCTGGAGAAGAACGGCCGCATGTACGGGGTCGCGTTCGCACTCGACGACGTCGGCGACGTCCACCTGGTCGGCCGGGTCCCCCTGGCGTCGGTGTCGCCGGACGAGATCGACCGCCTTCTCGGCTGCGTCCTCACCTACTCCGACGAGAACTTCGACAAGGCGCTGGAACGCGGATTCAAATCGTCCATCCAGCGCGAATGGGACTGGCGCGTCAAGCGCGGCGAGAGCCTCGCCAACCTCCAAGCCTTCGCGTCGTTCGCCGACCCCGCCAACCGCGAGTGAGCCCCGCATCGCCCTACCACTAGGCTCTCGTCCCATGGCGACCCTGGTATTGCTCCGGCACGGCGAAAGCGTCTGGAACGCGGAAGGACTGTTCACCGGCTGGGTGGACGTCGACCTGTCCGCGAAGGGCGAAAGCGAGGCGACCAAGGGCGGCGACCTGCTGCTGGACGCCGACATCACCCCCGACGTCCTGCACACGTCCCTGCTGAAGCGGGCCATCCGCACCGCCAACATCGCCTTGGACGTCGCCGACCTGCTCTGGATCCCCGTCCGCCGTTCCTGGCGCCTCAACGAACGCCACTACGGCGCCCTCCAGGGCAAGAACAAGGCCCAGACCCGCGAGGAATTCGGCGAACAGCAGTTCATGACCTGGCGCCGTTCCTACGACACCCCGCCGCCGCCCATCAAGGACGACGACCCCCTTTCCCAGGTGAACGACCTCCGCTACGCGGAACTGCCGTCCGAACTGATCCCCCGGACCGAATGCCTGGCCGACGTCGTCGACCGCATGCTGCCCTACTGGTACGACGCGATCGTCCCCGACCTCGCCGCCGGGAAGACCGTCCTCGTCGCCGCGCACGGCAACTCGCTCCGCGGCCTCGTCAAGCACCTGGACGACATCTCCGACGAGCAGATCGTCGGACTCAACATCCCCACCGGCATTCCCCTCGTCTACGAACTCGACGACGATTTCGCCCCCCTCAAACGCGGCGGCGAATACCTCGACCCGGCCGCCGCCAAGGCCGCCATAGAAGCCGTGAAGAACCAGGGCGCCACCGCCCCCACTCCCCCACTCCCCAAGCCCCCACCCCCCAAAAAGGGCCGCAAGAAGTAGCCCCACCCTTACCGATCATGGTGACTCCTGCCCACTAGGTGGAAAACCGCCGAGTGAGTGAACGGAGCCCCATGACCATCGCCACGGCGATCGACCTGCTGACAGCGGCGCTGGGACTGATCAGCGCCTTACTGCCCCTCGCGGCCGGACACCGCCGTCTCCAGGACGGGCGGGACGGCGATGGCCGCCGATGAGACCCGCGACGACCCGCCACCCCACCCGGCCGTCCCAGACCGGTTCCACCGTTCACCGGGCTCGCTCCTCGGCCCCGGCGGCACAGTGCACGACGCGTGTGCCGCAGCAGGTCGTCGTGTGCTTCCTTCAATCACCCGGGACCTCGCCCAGGCTCCCACCTCCACGCGTGCCATCGGCCACGCGCTGGCGCTCTACAAGGCCCTCGACCGCGCCCTCGATCACGCCATCGACCCGATCCGGGGCCCCGCCCACTGCGACCGCGAGGTCACGGGCGTCATCGCCGCCGACTTCAACCACAACCGCAGGCTCGTCTGGTCGTCGAAGAGCGTTTTCGTCCTGGTTCGAGCGGTGGCGTCGGCGCTTGAGGCGGAGTCGGTGAATCTGTCCGGCGCGAACGTCTCACATTTGCGGGACCTGGATCTCGACGTGCTCGCGGGTGCCGTGTGGAATCGGGACACCACCTGGCCCGCGAACGTGCGTGAAATGGTCGAACACCACTCAGAGGAGATCGGCGACGGGGTGTTCCAGGTCCGGTGGGGCACCGAACGCGACCCCCACGACTCTGTGCTGGCCTAAGGCGCGTGGTCCGGTATCGCGGGGGGCGGTGGGTGTCCGTGGTCGGGGTTAGTAGCCGTTCTTGTCGCACCATTCGGCGATGAGCTTCAGAGCCTTCGCGGGCTGGTTCTGGTGGGTGTCGAGGATCTTGACCAGGCCGGGGTCGAGGTCGGGGCGGGCCGACTGCAACTCCAGCATTGTGAAAGCCACCGCACTTCTTGCTTCGAGGGATCCGCCTTGGCGGGCTTCTTCGATCGCGCCCTTGACCTTGTCGCAGATGTCGCCGGTGACCTTTTTCTTGGATCTTGGCCGGGGCGTCACCGGCGGCGATGCCGGCGGCGGCGTCGCCGGCGGGGTGACGGTCGGGGACGTTGCCGATGGTTCAGCGGGAAGCGCGTCATCCCCGCCTTCTCCGTCTCCTCCGCACGCGGTCAACGCTACGACCAGGCAGACTCCGATCAACGCCCGGACCATCACATCCTCCTGTCGTGGGGAACGCCTGTGCCGCACAGACTTTCGCCACGACGTTGGGACCCCTCCCGGAATGAGGGTCAGGGGTTGAGGGTCAGGCGGGCGGCTCGGCCTTTTTCGCCGGCGGCCCAGCAGGCGCCGCCGGGGGCGCAGTCGATGGTGTCGAAGCTGCCCTTGTCGAATCGGGTCCAGGTACGGCCGGCGTTGAAGGTCAGGTCGGTGCCGGTCGGGCCCACGGCCATCGCGATCGGGCCCGTGTAGCGGGGCCAGATGGCGCCGGAGCGGTATTCGGCCGGGGGACGGGACGCCAGGTGCCAGGTGCGGCCGCCGTCGCTGGTCGTGGCGGCGGCGTCCGGGGACGGTTCGCCCGGACGGTAGTCGCCCCCCACCGCGATGCCATGGCGGGAGTCACGGAAGGCGACGGAGAAAACGCCCTGGGACGCGCCGGACGGGAGGGGCGTGTCGGCGACCGTCCATGTGCGGCCGCGGTCGCCGGAATGGAAGACGCGCGAGCGGGACGCTCCTCCCGTGGCGAGCCACACGTCGCGTTTTCCATGGCTCACCAGGCATTGGCCGCTGGCGGCGAACGCGAATTCGCCTTCGAGGGCGGCGGGCATTCCCTTGGACGGGAGAATCCGCCAACTCCGGCCCGCGTCATTGGTGGAAATGATGCGGAAACGGCCGTCGACTGGGTCGCTCATCGCCAGGCCGTTGCGGGAGTCGAAGAACGTCATGCAGTCGTAGAACGCCTTCGGGTCGTCGTTCTTGAAGCCGAGCGTCCAGGTGCGGCCGCCGTCGGACGTGCTGTACACGCGGGACGCGTCGCCCTCGCCGATGGCCAGTACGGCGGCGCGGCGGGAGTCGAACGCCTCGATGTCGCGGAATTCGAGGCTCGCGGCGTCCGGCGGGGCGACGTTCTGCCAGGTGCGGCCGCCGTCGGTGGTCCGCAGCACGGTTCCGCCGCTGCCCGCGAGCCAGGCGGCCTTACGGCCGACGGCGGCCAGGCCGCGGAACCGCGCTTCGGTGCCGGTCGGCGTGAGCCGCCAGCCGAGTCCGCCCGTCCACACGGGTGTGCCCTGGGCGGTGTCCGCC
>JBOHBY010000522.1:0-2214 GCA_050698635.1 Spirillospora sp. | reverse complement strand
AGCCCCAGGCGTCGAAGCGGGCGGCGGAGGCGGCGCGGTCCTCGCTGGACTCCGGCGGGCGGAGCCGCTCCAGCGGCGAGGTGTGCGGGTACACCCGGATCGGGGCGTCGGCGGCCAGGCCGGACTTCTTGCGGGCCAGGTCCATCGCCAGGTCGACGCCGCCGAGCTCGTCGACCAAGCCGCGCTCCTTGGCGTCGGCGCCCGTCCACACCCGGCCCCTGGCGAGCTCGTGGACGCGTTCGCGCGACAGCCCGCGGCCGTCGGCGACCCGCGCGGTGAAGTCGTCGTAGATCTTGTCGAGGGAGGCGTTCACGCGCTCCCACTCGGAGTCGCTGAAGTCCTTGGTGGCGCTGAACATGCGGGCGTGGTCGCCGTCGGCGACGCTGCCGAGGCCGATGCCGATCCGGTCGAGGAGCCCGTTCACCAGCGCCTTCCCGGCGACGACACCGATCGACCCGGTGATCGTGCCGGGCTGGGCGACGATCGTGTCCGCGGCCGCCGCGACGTAGTAGCCGCCGGACGCGGCGACGTTGCCCATCGACACGATCACGGGCTTGCCGGCGCGGCGGGCCAGCACCACCTCCCGCCAGATCGCGTCGGACGCGACGGCCGACCCGCCCGGGCTGTTCACGCGGAACACGATCGCCTTGACGCGGTCGTCCTTCACGGCGGCGCGGAACGCGGCGCCGATCGTGTCCGAGCCCATCGCGGGGCCGGAGTTCGGCAGCGGGCCGCCGCGTCCGCTACGGCCGAGGCGGATCGGGCCGTGCCCGTTGATCAGCGCGACGGTGTCCTGCCGGCCGGGCTGCGGGAGCCGTCCCGCCAGGCCGTGCGAGCGGCTGTAGCGGGCGACGTAGCGTAGCTGCGCCTCCTCGCCGAACTCCGCGCGCAGGTCGGCGTACACCTCGTCGCGGTAGCCGAGCCGGTCGACGAGGTTCTCCTCCAGCGCCTCGTCGGCCAGCAGCGGGCCGCGGTCGGTGAGCTCGCGGACCCTGTCCTCGGACAGGCCGCGGCCGGCGGCGATCCCGGCGGTGATCTGCTCGCCGAGCGAGGCGACCAGCCGCCGCGACGACTCCTCGTGCTCGGGCGTGTACGTCTTCTCCATGAACGTGTTCGCCATGGTCTTGTACTCGTGCCGCTTGGCGAACCTCGGCTGCACGCCCGCCTTCTCCAGCGCGCCCGCGAGGAACGGCTCCTCGATCGCGACGCCGGTCAGCCCGACCTCGCCCGTCGGCTGGAGGTACACCTTGTCGAACCCGGTGGCCAGGTAGAACGGCACGGTGCCGCGCCCGCCCTCGCCGAACGTCTCGGCCCACGCGACGGTGAGCTTGCCCGCGTCGCGCAGGGCCCGCACCGCCTCGCGCAGCTCCTGGACGAGCGCCAGCCCCGTCCCGCCGGAGACCTTCACGACGAGGGCGCGCACCCGGGCATCGGAGCGGGCGCGGCGCAGGCCGTCCAGGACGTCGCGCAGGCTCGTCCGGCGCATGGACATGATCGCTGAGATCGGGTCGGACGGCGCGGTCTCCACGATGCCCTCGGTGAGGTCGAGTTCGAGGATCAGCGGGGCCGTCCGCCGGTCGCGGGCCTGTTTGATCACGTTGACGACTGTGCCGGGATCCACCATGGGCCCAGCCTATGCGGTGCGCGGTGGAGGGGCCGGGCAGCGGATATCGGGCAGCGGATATCGTCGGGCGCATGGGAGATGGCGACGGGTGGGCCGACTGCGGGCTCGGGCACACGCACTGGGGGCGTTTCGGCGCCGCCGGGCTGCTGGCCCACCACCGCGACGCCGGCGGGCAGATGTGGGTGCTGTTGCAGCAGCGCGCGTGGTGGGGGCTCGGCGGCGGGACGTGGGGCATGTTCGGCGGCGCCCTGCACAGCCACGAGGACACCGTGACGGGCGCCCTGCGGGAGACGTCCGAGGAGTGCACGCTCGACGTCGGGCTCGTGACCGTCCACGGGACGAGCGTCGAAGACCACGGGGGCTGGTCGTTCACGTCCGTGGTGGGGTCGCTGGCGGAGCGCGTGCCGGTGGAGCCCGCGTCGCGGGAGACGCGCCGCGCGGAGTGGGTCCGCGCCGAGGAGGTCGCCGACCGGAAGCTGTTCGCGCCGTTCGAACGGTCCTGGCCCCGGCTGCGGGACGCGATGAAGGGGCTCGTCCTCGTCGTGGACGCGGCCAACGTCGTGGGCGCCCGCGCCGACGGCTGGTGGAAG
>JBOHBY010000521.1:0-8105 GCA_050698635.1 Spirillospora sp. | reverse complement strand
AAGGGCGGGATTTCCCAGCTCACGCGGTCTTTGGCGGCCGAATACGCGGCCGACCGCGTCCGCGTGAACGCGGTCGCGCCGGGGTTCGTGATCACGCCGCTGGCGCGCGGGCTGCTGGACGACCCGCCCGCCGCGCAGGCCGTCCGGGCCCGGATCCCGGCCGGGCGGTACGGGCAGCCACGGGAGATCGCGGCGGCGGTGGCGTTCCTGTGCTCGCCCGCCGCGTCCTACATCACCGGCGCGATCCTTCCGGTGGACGGAGGATATCTGGCGGTATGACGCCCATCACCGCATAGTCTCTGACCAGGAGGAGGACCAGAGCCGACCCGGGGAGGAGCACGCCATGCCGGCACCAGCCCAGATGATCTCCGAGGCCAGCACGGAGGACGTCGACCCGCGCGAACGCATCGAGTTCTGGGAGGACTACAACCGCAGGGCGCTCGTCGGGCTGGCCGTCTCCTCCTACTCCGAGCGGGGGCTGCTCGCCCATCAGGCCAACTTCCGGCTCGGGGACGTCCGGCTCGCCGAGATCAGCGGGAACGCGCACGCCGTCGAACGCACCCCCCAGGTCGCGCGGTCGACGCCGAAGGACTCGGTGTTCGCGACGCTGCTGCTCAAGGGCGAGGCGGTGTTCCTGCACGAGAACGGCTGCCTCGCCGCCACCGCCGGTGACCTCGTCGTGTACGACACGCGCCGTCCGTACCTGTTCGGGTTCTCGTCGTCGATGCGGCAGTTCCTGGTCGACATTCCGCGTGACCGGTTCGTCGAGGAGTGCATGGCGGGCGGTGTCCAGGGGCCGATGCTGTTCGGGCGCGGGACGGCGCGCGAGGGCGAGCTGGTCGTGGCGCTGCGGTCGGTCTTGGAGAATCCTGCCGCGCGGGGGCCGGACGGGCAGGGCGACGACGCCCGCGGCACCGTCCTCGACCTGATCAGGCTGCTGGCCGCCGGGCGTTCCGGCGGACGCGCCGCGCCCGCCGCCTACCAGACGCAGCTGATCGTCGCCGAGGACTACATCGACCGGCACCTGCACGACGCCTGCCTGACACCCGGCCAGGTCGCGGGGGTGATGGGCGTGTCGGTCCGGCATCTCGGCCGGATCTTCGAGTCGGCGGGGACGACGCCGTCCCGGCACATCCTCGAACGCCGCCTCCAGCGCGCCCACGACGACCTCACCGCCCCCGGCGCCGCGGGCACCACCATCGCCGACATCGCCTACCGCTGGGGCTTCTCCAGCCAGGCCCATTTCGCCCGCCATTTCCGCGCCCGCTTCGGCCGCACCCCGACCGAAACCCGCGCCACCCCCCGCTGAACGACAGGAAAGTGGAGAGAACGAAGTGAATATCGGCGACGGTGGAATCACGGTCAGTTATGAGCCCGCGCCGGACGAGGCGGCGCGCGCGTTCTTTCTCGGCCTCAGGCGGCAGCTCGCGGTCACCTACGCGGCGGTCGTGGTTTTCCTGGTCGGCGGCACCATTGCGTGCTTCGCCGCCGGAATGGCGTGGCTGGGCGTCGCGCTGCTGGTGTCGACGGCCGCGGCCCCGTTCGGCTCGGCCTGGTGGCTCCGGCGCCGCCTCCGCAAAATGCTGGCGCATCTGTGCGTGCCCACGACGATCCGGCTGACCGCCGACGGCTACGAATACCAGACCGAGAAGTCGGCGACGGTGATGCGGTGGTCGATGTTCTCCAACGTCCTGACCACCCCGGATTTCTGGTTGCTCTACCTGAACCGGCAGCCCGCGGCGTTCCTGCCGAAGAGCGCGTTCGACGCCGAACAGCAGGCCCAGATCACCGGATTCCTCGCCACCGTGAAGGCCGTGAAGGCCGTGAAGGGCGGAAAGGTCAGCGGCCCTGGAAATCCGGTGGACGGTTCTCCAAGAAAGCTGTGATGCCTTCCTTCGCGTCCTCGGTCCGCGCCAGCTCGACCAGTTCCGACAGCAGATGGGCGACCTGGTCGTCCAGCGGACGGCCCTCGATCGCGAAGAAGGCGTCGCGTCCGCGGCGCAGGCCGATCGGGCTCTTGGACGCGATCACCCCGGCCAGCTCGTCCACCCGGGCGTCCAGTTCGGCGCGCGGGACGACCTCGGTGACCAGGCCGATCTCGCGGCCCTCGGCGGCGGTGACGCGGGCGCCGGTGTAGTACAGCTTGAACGCGTGCTTCGGCGCGACGTTCCGGTTGATGATCGCCATGATCATCATGGGCCAGAGGCCGACATTGACCTCCGGGGTGGCCAGCTTGACGTCGTCGGCCGCGATGACCAGGTCGCAGGCGGCGGCGAGGCCCAGACCGCCCGCGACGGCGTGCCCGGCGAGCCGCGCGATGATCGGCTTGCCGAGCTTGGGGAAGGCCGTGAACAGGCGGAACGGCAGGCTGTCGCGGATCTGGTCCACGTCCAGGCCGTTCCGGCCGAGGCCGCCCAGGTCGGCCCCGGCGCAGAACGCGCGGTCGCCCGCGCCCGTCAGGACGATCACCCGCACGGCGTCGTCGCGCTTGGCCCGCTCGAACGCCTCCAGCAGCTCGCCGATCATCTGGTCGTTGAGGGCGTTGCGGGCCTCAGGCCTGTTCAGCGTGATCCGGGCGACGTTGCCGTCGACCGAATAGAGCGTCGTCGCGTCCATCCCTGGCGCGTTCCCTGCGGGGACTACAGGCGCTCGATGATCGTGGCGTTGGCCTGGCCGCCGCCCTCGCACATCGTCTGGAGGCCGTAGCGGCCGCCGGTGCGCTCCAGCTCGTGCAGCAGCTTGGTCATCAGGACGCCGCCGGTGGCGCCGAGCGGGTGGCCGAGCGCGATCGCGCCGCCGTTGGGGTTGGTCTTGTCCAGCGACGCGCCCGTGTCGTGCGCCCACGCCATCGGGACCGGCGCGAACGCCTCGTTGACCTCGAAGACGTCGATGTCGCCGATCTTCAGCCCGGCCCGGTCCAGGGCCCTCTCCGTCGCCGGGATGGGGCCGGTCAGCATGTAGACCGGGTCGGAGCCGCACACCGCGAGGGTGTGGACGCGGGCGCGCGGCGTGAGGTTGTGTCGCTTGACGGCCTCCTCGGACGCGATCAGCAGCGCGGCCGAGCCGATGGAGATCTGCGACGCCAGGGCGGCGGTGATCCGTCCGCCGTCGCGCAGCACCTTCAGGCCCGCCATCTTCTCCAGGCTCGCGTCGGGGCGGGCGCCCTCGTCCTGCGTCACACCGGCGATCGGCGCGATCTCCCGGTCGAAGTATCCGGCCTCGATCGCCTTGGCGGCGCGCCGGTGGCTCTCCAGCGCGTACTTCTCCAGGTCTTCGCGGGTGTGGCCCCACTTCTCCGCCATCATCTCGGCGCCGCGGAACTGGGAGATCTCCTGCATGCCGTACCGCTCGACCCAGCCCTCGCCGAACGGGAACGGCATGCCCTTCTCCAGGGCCATGGCGACGGACGAGCCGATCGGAACGATCGCCATCTGCTCGACACCGGCCGCGACGACGAGATCCTGAGTGCCGGACAGCACGCCCTGCGCGGCGAAGTGGATCGCCTGCTGCGACGACCCGCACTGCCGGTCGATGGTCACGCCGGGCACGGACTCCGGCAGCCCCGCCGACAGCCAGGCGGTGCGCGCGATGTCGAGGGACTGCGGGCCGACCTGCATGACACAGCCCATGATCACGTCCTCGACCGCGGACGGGTCGACGCCGGTGCGGTTGACGAGCTCCTTGAGCACATGGGCCCCTAGGTCGGCCGGATGGACGTCCTTCAGGCCGCCCTTCTTCGTGCCGACGGGGGTACGGACCGCGCCGACGATGTACGCCTCGGCCACTGCGCCTCCAAGTTTCTGGGTTCCCGTCCCGAAACCGAGCGAGATTCGGTTAGTCGTTACGAGGTTACATTACGGGCGCAGGACTTCGCCGTCCGCGTCGTCGCCGAGCGACGCCTCCGCGAGCTTCCGCAGGACGTCGGTCAGCTCGGGATGGTCCTCGGGCGACCATCCGTCCAGGTGGTGGGCCAGGCCCGCGCGGCGGACGTCGAAGAGCCGCTCCGCGACCACCAGCCCGGAGCCGGTGATGGTGAGCGTCCCTTCGGCACGCCGGACGTAGCCCGAGTCGACGAGCCGGTCGACGAACGGACGGCCGTGCTCGACGGTGACACCCGCGCGTTCGGCGAGTTCGGTGCCGGCGACCGTCCCGTCTTTGGCGATCCGGCACAGGGCCCACACACTGCCCGCGGGCAGTGCGACACCCGAAAGCGAACCCAGCCGATCGTAGACTTCGAGGGCCTTCGGATCCTTCCGCATGAGTTCGCTCAACGCGCGCTCAATCTCGTGCCTGGACGACCGGACGGTAGGCGCCGCCCCGAACCCTTCGCCGTAGTCAGGCGTCTGCGAAGTGGCCCGCAACGGAACCTCACGCAAGAACCACGTCAGCACGCACGCAACCAGCGCTACTGGAACGGCATACAAGAACACTGAGTCGATCGACTGCGCGTACGCGTGCAGGACGTCGTCCTTCACCTCAGGCGGATACCTGTCGAGCAACGCAGGGTTCCCTTGGACGGCCTCCGGATTGAAGCCCGGCGGCAGCACCCGCGCCAGATCCTCGATATGACCGGCGAGCTGATTACTGAACACCGACCCGAACACCGCGACACCGAACGACCCGCCGATCTGCCGGAAGAACGTCACACCGGACGTCGCCGCCCCCAGGTCCTCGTACGAAACGGCGTTCTGGACGGCGATCACCAGCACCTGCAACACCAGCCCCAGCCCGAAGCCGAGCAGGGCGAACCGCTGGCTCATCGTGACGGTGGACGCGTCCTCGTCCAGCCGCGAGCACAGGTACAGGGCCAGCGCGATCAGCGGCGTCCCGACCACCGGATAGATCTTGTAGCGGCCGAAATGGCTGATCAGCTGCCCGGACCCGATCGAGGCGACCAGCATCCCGAGCATCATCGGCAGCAGGTACACGCCCGACAGCGTCGGCGACACCCCGTGCACGACCTGAAGGAAGATCGGCAGGAACGTCAGCGCGCCGAACATCGCGAAGCCGACCGCGAAGCTGACCGCCGCGCCCAGCGAGAACACCGAGTTGGCCAGCAGCTTCGGCGGCATGATCGGCTCAACGGCGCGCCGCTCCACCACCAACCAGACGGCGATCAGCACGACCGACCCGGCGGCGAGCCCGACGATCGGCGCCGACAGCCAGTCGTAGCGCGTCCCGCCCCAGGTCGTCATCAGCACGAGCCCGACCGCCCAGCCGACGATCAGCAGCGTGCCGAGGTAGTCGATGCGGTGCCGCTCCCGCTCGCCCGCCGCGCGCAGCACCGCCGCGATCACCAGCAGCGCGACGATCCCGATCGGCACGTTGATGTAGAACACCCAGCGCCACGTCAGGTTGTCGACGAACCACCCGCCGAGCAGCGGCCCGCACACGCTCGCCACGCCGAACACCGCGCCGAACAGCCCCTGGTAGCGGCCGCGTTCGCGGGGCGGCACCACGTCCCCGACGATCGCGACGACGAGCACCATCAGCCCGCCGCCGCCAAGGCCCTGCAGGGCGCGGAAGACGATCAGCTGCGTCATGTCCTGCGCGAGCCCGCACAGCGCCGACCCGACCAGGAAGATCACAATCGACGCCTGGAACAGCCGCTTACGGCCGTACTGGTCGCCGAGCTTGCCCCACAGCGGCGTCGACGCGGTCGCGGCGAGCAGGTACGCCGTCACGACCCACGACAGGTGGTTCAGCCCGCCGAGGTCGCTGACGATCGTCGGCAGTGCCGTCGACACGATCGTCTGGTCGAGCGCGGCCAGCAGCATGGCGAGCATGAGCGCGCCGAGGATGACGTACAGGTCCCTGCCCTTGGGCATGGCCCGGTCGTACCCACGAGCCCGAAAGGATCACCCAGGCCCGGGGACCGGGGACCGGGGACCGGGATCAGCCGAGCAGGTCGCGGACGGTCTTCGCCGCACCGATCCCGGCGGCTCCGCCCGCGACACCCACGGCCCCGGCGGTCGCCCACAGCGGGAGGCCGGGACGCGTCCTGGCGGCGCTCAGCACGTCGAGGGTGTCGACGGCGAGGCCGAGCCGCGTCCACAGCCGGCGCCCCGAGCCGTCGCCGCTGAGCAGGTAACCGGCACCGAGCGCGACCTCGCGGGCACCGAACGCCCGGACCAGATAGTCGCGGCCCGCGTCGGCGCCGGAACCCATGCCCATGATCCGCGAGGTCAGCCCCGGGGCCGCCAGTGCCGCGAGCCCGAGCGCGATCCGCCCGCGCGCGAGGTTGGTCATCAGGCCGTCGAGCGCGTCCGCACCGCCGGATTCGCCCCTGTCGTCTGCTTCCTTCACATCTGCCACAGGTGGAGGTTATCTGGACGCGACCGCGCCGCCGAGACCCGGGTAACCCCGTCCTTACACGTCTATCGTTCTAGGAGGCGGCACTCCCCCCCGGACGGAAGGTGACCATGGAAGGCATCCTCGCCCTCGTCGTGGTGTCACTGCTCGCCACGTTCTGCGTGCGCTGGGTCGCGGTGCGGCTCCGGCTGCCGATGCCCACCAGGATCGCGGTGCTCACCGTGTTCGTGCTGGTGGTCCTGACGCTCTACGGCGACCACCTGCGTACTTGAGTGAACGCACAGCGAATTGTGTTCGGCACGGCCCGAACTTCCCGGCCCGGCAAGGAGTCATATCTGACGAATCCGGCTTCACGCCCGTTCGCCGTCCCCTCCTGACGCGCGCGGGACCCCGTCCGGCGAGGCCGGTCCGAGCGAGGGAGTGCACCAGTGCCGCTGCCGCATCCCGCGACCGCGGTCCAGGGGACCGGCGGCGCGATCGCCCCGCATCTGAGGCGACTGCTGGAGTTCGTCGAACCCGACCAGGACGACGTCTGCCTCGACGTGGCACGCGGCCACGGCCCGATGCCCGCCGCGCTCGGCCCGCAGGTGCGCCACATGACCGCCGTGGACGCGATGCCCACGCCCGCCGACCCCGCGTCCGGCTCGTCGCGGCGGATGGCGACGGTCGAGTTCGGCACCGGCCCGGTCCGCATCACCGACGGCGACTCCCCGCCCGCGGCCACCACCCGCGAGGACCGGCGGCCCCGTCCGGTCGACCCCGACCGTCCCACGATCAAGGCGGACGCCACCGCCCTGCCGTACAGGGACAACACGTTCTCCCTGGTCACGGCCCGGTTCTCGCTCTACAACCTGGGCGACCCCGATCATGTGCTGCGCGAGCTGCTGCGGGTGTGCCGCCCCGGCGGACGGGTGATCATCGCCGATCTGGTCCGCGGCAACCTCACCGGGCCCGACCGCGACCGGATCGAGCGGCTCCGCGACCCCGACCATCCCGGCACGCCGTCCATCGCCCGGCTCACCGAGATGATCACCTCGGCGGGCGGGAGCATCCGCCGCCTGGACGTGTTCACCGTCGAACGCCCGGTGGAGCCGTGGCTCGTGGGGTCGACCGACGACGCGACCGCCGAACGCATCCGCAAGGCCCTGGTCGCCGAGGTCGACGGCGGCCCACGCACCGGCGCGAAACCCCGCATCATCGGCGGCGAACTGTGGTTCACGCAGACGTGGGCGCACGTCGCCGCCGAACCGATCCCCTGACGGGCCTTTTCAGGGGACGAGGACGGCCGCGCCGGTGAAACGGTCCCCGGCCAGGTCGGCGAGGGCGCGGTCGGCGTCGTCCAGCGCGTAGGCGTGGGTTGTGACGGCGACGTCCAGGCGGGCGGCCAGCGTCAGGAACTCCTCACCGTCCGCGCGCGTGTTCGCCGTCACCGACCTGACCTGACGCTCCTGGAACAGGTGCCGCTGGTAGTCCAGGGACGGGACGTCGCTCAGATGGATGCCCGCGATCGCGCACGTCCCGCCGCGGTCGAGCCGCTCCAGCGCCGCCGGGACGAGTTCCCCCGCCGGGGCGAAGACGATCGCCGAGTCGAGCGGCGCCGGGGTCGTGTCGAACGAGTCGCCCGCCCAGGACGCGCCAAGCTCGCGCGCCAGGACGCGGGCGGCCGGGTTGCGGGTGAAGACGTGCACGTCGGCGCCCTCCGCGACCGCGATCTGCGCGGCGAGGTGCGCGGAGCCGCCGAACCCCCAGATGCCGACCCGCCCGCCCGGCGGAACGTCGGCGCGGCGCAGCGC
>JBOHBY010000520.1:0-2686 GCA_050698635.1 Spirillospora sp. | reverse complement strand
GCCTGGTCGGGCAGGCGGCGCAGGAGCGCAGGCCGCTGCTGATCGCCGACGCGCCCGCCGACTACGTCAAGATCGGCTCGGGTCTCGGCGAGTCGTCCCCGGTCAACATCATCGTGCTGCCGATCGTGTTCGAGGACGAGGTGCTCGGCGCGATCGAGCTGGCCTCGTTCGGCCGGTTCACCGACGTCCACCTGGCGTTCTTCAGCCAGCTGATCGAGACGATCGGGGTGACGCTGAACGCGATCCGCGCCAACACGCGGACGGAGGCGCTGCTCGGCGAGTCGCAGCGGCTCGCGCAGGAGCTGCAGGAGCGCTCGGACGAGCTGCAACGCCAGCAGGGCGAGCTGCGCCACTCCAACACCGAGCTGGAGGAGAAGGCGGCGCTGCTGGCCCAGCAGAACCGCGCGATCGAGATCCAGAACTTCCAGATCGAGCAGGCCAGGCGGACGCTGGAGGAGCGCGCCGAGCAGCTGGCGATCTCCTCGCGGTACAAGTCGGAGTTCCTGGCGAACATGTCGCACGAGCTCCGCACGCCGCTGAACAGCCTGCTGGTGCTGGCCAAGCTGCTGTCGGAGAACCAGGACGGCAACCTCACCGGCAAACAGGTGGAGTTCTCGCAGACGATCCACGACTCCGGCACCGACCTGCTGGAGCTGATCAACGACATCCTCGACCTGGCGAAGGTCGAGGCCGGGAAGATGGAGGCGCATCCGCAGCGGATCGCGGTGGGGGCGCTGGTCGACTACGTGGAGGCGACGTTCAGGCCGCTGTCGGTCGACAAGGGGCTGCACTTCGGCGTGGAGGTCGCGGCGGACGTCCCGTCCACGCTGAACACCGACGAGCAGCGGCTCCAGCAGGTGCTGCGGAACCTGCTGTCCAACGCGGTGAAGTTCACCGCCGAGGGCGAGGTGCGGCTGCTGATCGAGCGGGCCGGCGACATCGACTTCACGCTGCCCGCGCTGTGGAACACCCCCGACGTGATCGCGTTCCGGGTGATCGACACCGGGATCGGGGTGAGCCCGGACAAGCTGCAGGAGATCTTCGAGCCCTTCCAGCAGGCCGACGGGACGACCAGCCGCCGCTACGGCGGCACCGGCCTCGGCCTGTCGATCAGCCGGAACATCGCGCGGCTGCTCGGCGGCGAGATCCACGCGGAGAGCCGGCCGGGGCGCGGCAGCGTGTTCACGCTCTACCTGCCCGCCCAGTACAGCGAGCGCGACGGCCGCCGCCGTTCGGCGCTGCCGGACGAGGACGCGGCCGTGCAGGAGTCCGTGCTGCCGGGCGGTCCCCCGAACGGCGGGCTGACCGGTGTCGTGCCGGGGGCGTCCGGGGACAACCGGCTGCCGGTGGAGCGCGGTCCGCACGGCGCGGAGCGTCCGGGGGAATCGGAGCAGGCGCTGAACGGGCTGCTGGAGGAGCCGCCCGCCGACTTCCTCGACACCGTCCTGTCGGGCCGCAAGGTGCTGATCGTCGACGACGACGTCCGGAACGTGTTCGCGCTGACCAGCGTCCTTGAGGGCTACGGGATGGAGGTCCTGTACGCCGAGGACGGGCAGGCCGGGATCGACGTCCTGCACCGCAACCCGGACGTGGCGGTCGTGCTCATGGACGTGATGATGCCGGGCCTGGACGGTTACGCGACGACGGCGGCGGTCCGGGAGATGCCGCAGTTCGCCGAGCTGCCCATTATCGTGATCACGGCGAAGGTGATGAGGGGCGACCGGGAGAAGAGCCTGGAGTCGGGCGCGTCGGACTATGTCCCGAAGCCCGTCGACGTGGACCATCTTCTTGACGTGATGAGGAACTGGCTGCAACCCTCCATCGTCCGCTGAGGAGAGGAGACGCCTGGCAGGCAGGGTCGTCGTGGCCGCCGACGCGGCCTGGGAGTGGCGGGGACCGGATCGGAGAGAGACGCGCGTGGACGACAAGGCCAAGATCCTGCTCGTGGACGACCGCGAGGAGAACCTGATCGCGCTGGAGGCCATCCTCAGCTCTCTCGACCAGGATCTCGTCCGGGCGCGGTCCGGTGAGGAGGCGCTGAAGGCGCTGCTCACCGACGAGTACGCGGTGATCTTGCTGGACGTCGTCATGCCGGGCATGGACGGGTTCGAGACGGCCCGCGACATCAAGCGCCGCAAGAAGACCCGCGACCTGCCGATCATCTTCCTCACGGCGGTGAACAGCGACCCCGACTACGCGTTCCGCGGCTACGCGGCGGGCGCGGTCGACTTCATCTCCAAGCCGTTCGACCCGTGGGTGCTGCGCGCGAAGGTGTCGGTGTTCGTGGAGCTGCACACCAAGAACAGGCAGCTGCGCGACCAGACGACGCTGCTGCGCCAGCAGGCGGCGTTGCTCCGCGAGCAGGCGACGCTTCTGAAGTCGCGCTCGGCCGAGCCCGCGGGCCCGGTGGGGCGCGCCGGGGACCGCCTGAGGTCGCTGGAGGAGCAGGCCGAGTTCGTCGGCAAGCGCGTCCCGCCGCCCCTGCGCGCCGACTTCGACGAGCTCGACCGCCGCCTCACGGCCCTCCGCCACGCGCTGGAATCCGAACAGCCCGCGTCCTGACACGGCGCCACGGACCCGACAACCCCAGCCCGTCGCCTCAGCCACGCACGGCCCAGGCCGTCGCGATCGCGTCCGAAGGCAGTTTCGAGCTCGCGAGAAACTGATCGCGCAGCGAGCCGCAAGG
>JBOHBY010000519.1:0-1502 GCA_050698635.1 Spirillospora sp. | reverse complement strand
CCTGCGCGCGGGCCCCCGCGCCTCCCGGCGATCCGGGGCGTTTGCGGGGCGATGATCCGGACGGGGACGCGGGCGGCGAGATCAGGGCCGCCCAGCGGCGCCGCCGGGTGAGCGTCCGCAGCGCCATCGGGACGGCGAGCAGCAGCATGACCAGCACCCCGCCGCTCACCCACGGCGTCGCGGAGAACCCGCCGTCCTCGTCGTCCTGGGCTGCGGCGCCGCCGGTCTCCTCCCGGTCGTTGCGGTGCCGGGCGGACGGCTCCGGCGCGGGGGACTTCTCGTCGGTGGGCGACGTGGCCTCCGGCGCGGTCTCGCTCTCGCCGCCCTCACCGCCCCCGCCGGTGACGGCGGGGAGGCTGTACTCGGGGGTGGCGGCGGTGCCCTGCCCTCCGACGCCCGCCGGCGTCGGCTCGAAGCGCACCCATCCGGTGCCGTCGAAGTACAGTTCGGGCCAGGCGTGCGCGTCCTTCGACCGGACGACGTACTCGCCGGGCTTGACCTCGCTGCCCGAGGTGTAGCCCATCGCCACGCGCGACGGGATGTTCAGGATCCGGGCCATCAGCGCCATCGACGCGGCGTACTGCTCGCAGTAGCCGCGCTTGCTGTGCAGCAGGAAGTCGACCAGGTCGCTGCCGTGCTTGGGCGGCTGCGCGTTCAGGTCGTAGACGAACCCGCCGGTCAGGGTGAACCAGCGCTGTAGCCGCACCGCCTGCCCCAGCGCCGTCGACGCCCCGTCGGTGACCTGCTCCGCGAGGGCCCTGACCTCCTTCGGGATGTTCTTCGGCACCGCCCCGTAGCGCGAGACGATCTCGGCCGGGTAGCTCTTGGAGGAGGCGAGCTCGGCGGTCGTCGGCTCCGCGCGCCGGCTCGTGACGGTGTAGGCGCGCCCGTCCGCCGAGTCGCGCAGCGAGTAGATCATCAGCGACCGCTCGTCCACCCGCCAGTCGCCGCTGATCGACACCTTGGACGGGGCGTACGGCACCGGCAGGAACGACATGTCCCTGACCTCGGGACGCACCTCCACCCGGGTCGTCACCTCGCGGGAGGACGCGATCGACAGCCCCGGCGGCGGCGGGATGTCGCGCTCGTCGAGGCGGTCGCTGACGCGGCTGTCCAGCTGGGAGTAGGTCCACCGGTCGCCCTCGAACTTGTCGAGGGCGTACAGGCGCAGGTAGTCGGGCGCCTCGGAGTCGTTGGTCCGGTAGGTGAGGACCTCCGAGTCGTCCTGCCTGGTCAGCTCCCGTTTCAGGCTGACCAGCGGGTCGGGGGTGGTCACCGTCCGCGTGCCGCCGCCCTCGCCGCCGATGCCGAACATGCCGCGCGGCTGGAGCCCCGGCACGGCAGCCGGCACCAGCACCGCGACGGCGATCGCGCCGACCGCGATACGGCGTCCGGAGGCCGCCAGCGCCGCCGCGTCCGGCAGCACCGACCCCTCCTGCGGGTGGGGGTCGGCGCCCGCCAGCGGCACGTCCCGCTGGCGGAACGAGCCGACCGTCCGGCCC
>JBOHBY010000518.1:0-2606 GCA_050698635.1 Spirillospora sp. | reverse complement strand
GGCGGACACCGCGGGGCCGTCCCGCCCGCCTGGCGGTCCCCACCCGCGTCACCCCTTCCTCCCTCCCTCTCTTTCGCGGCCTGCCTGCCCGCACCCCGTTCGCGACGCAATAAACAGGTTCTGGTCGTTGCTATGGATCACGGGGAAAGATGATCGGTAGTGGGCGGGTGTGACGGACGAGGCGGGAGGGCGCGTTGATGCGGTCCGAAGCGGTCTCGGCCGGGGCCGAGGAGGCCGGCGAGGGGGACGCGGACGGGGGCAGAGCCGCCGCGGCGGGACGGGAGATCGCCGCCGCGCTGGTCGTCCTGGCCGTCTACCTGACCTTCACCCACGCGTTCACCGGCCCGCGCGAGGTCAGCGACGCGCACGGGCGGGCGCTGCTCGACTTCGAACGCTGGGCGCGCCTGGACGTCGAGCGCCCGCTCAACGACGTACTCGTCCGGCACGAATGGCTGGGCGCGGCGGCCGCCTGGGAGTACGCGACGACGTACGCGATCGGCACGTTCGGCTTCCTCGCTTACCTGTGGTGGCGCAGGAGCCCGGCCTATCCGTGGGCCCGCAACACACTGATCTGGCTGACGCTCATCGCGATCTGCTGTTTCGCGCTCTGGCCCGCGACTCCGCCGAGGCTGCTGCCCGGCGAGGGGTACACCGACATCATCGCCGTCCACCACCCGCCCGCGACCTGGGGGAGCGGCGTCGTGTCGGCGGGCGCCAACCCGTACGCGGCGATCCCGAGCCTGCACATCGGATGGGTCGCGTGGATCGGTGTGGCCGCCGTCCGGGCCAGGACCGGCGCCTTCTTCACCTGGCTGTGCGGCCTGCACCTGGTCGTGACGGCGCTCGTGATCGTGTCCACCGCCGCCCACTACGTCGTCGACATTCCTGCCGGGCTGCTGCTCATCCCCGCCGCGGCCGGTGCCGAGCGGCTGCGGGTGAGGCTGGTGCGGGGGCGCCGTTCGCCGTCGGGTCGGGGGCAGCGGGTCGCCGCGGCCGACGCGTTCTTCCTGCACGTCGAGAGCGTGAACGTCCCGCAGGTCGTCGGCGGGGTCGCGGAGTTCGCCGGGCCAGGGCCGCCGGCCGGGCGGGTCCGCGACCTCATGGACGAGCGGCTGCCGCACCTGCCGCGCCTGACCCAGCGGATCGTCCCGGGCGGCCTGTTCCGGCGGCCACGCTGGGTCGACGCCGACGCGATCGACCTCGGCTGGCACGTCCAGGAGGTCGACCTGCCCGCGTCCGGCGGGCGCCGCGCGCTCGACGACCTCGTCGCCCGCCTCGTCGCCGAGCCGCTCGACCACGACCGGCCGCTGTGGCGGTTCTGGCTCGTCCGGGGCGGGACGCACGGGCCGGACGCCGCCGTCATCCTCCTCCACCACGTCATCGCGGACGGGATCGGCGTCGTCGACATCCTGCGCGGCGTCCTCGAACCCCGCCTCCCCGAGGCGGAACCGGCGCGCGGGCCCGGCGGGTTCGCGCGCGCCGCGGCCGTCGTCCCCGGCCTGGTCCTGCTCGGCCTGGACGGCACCGCGCCCACCGTTTCCGTCACCGGGACGCTCGGGCCCGAGCGCGCCTTCGAGACGGTGACGCTGCCGCTCGACCAGGTCCGCGATACCGCGCGGGCGGCGGGCGTCCGCGTCACCGACGTGCTGCTCGCGCTGGTCGGCGAGGTCGTCGGCGACGTGCTCGTCCAGCGTGGTGAACGGGCCGGAGGGCGGGCCCTGCGCGCCGCCGTCCCGATGACGCTGCGCGCCCCCGCCCCGCCCGGCCGGGGCCGGACCGCCGTGCCCGGCAACCTGACGGCCGCGCTGCGCCTGGACGTCCCCGTCGACCCGATGCCCGTCCACCAGCGGCTCGCGGCCGTGCACCGGTCCGCCGAACGGCGCCGCAGGTCCGGCAGGGCGGTGGCGAGCACCGCCGTGCTCGGCCTGATGGGCCTGCTGCCGCCCCGGCTGCACGCCCGCGCCGCGCGCGGGACCTACCGGGCCCGGTTCTTCGGTGGAATCGTCTCCAACATGCCAGGCCCCCCGGTGCCGATGTCGATGGCGGGCGCGCCGCTCGGCGACGTCCACCCGATCCTGCCGCTCGCGGACGGTGTGCCGTTCGCCGTCGGCGCGCTGAGCTGGAACGGGGTGCTGCACGTCTCGGTGACGGCCGAGCCGAGGCTGCTGCCCGAGGCCGCCGCGTTCACCGGCGGGATGGCAAGGGCCTTCGGTGAACTGGCCGCCGCCGTCGCCGAAGCCACCAGAACCGCCGGAGGGGAACGCGCCAAACGCGGCGAGCGCGGCGCGGACGGCGGCGCGCGGGCCGGAACACCCTGATGGCCTGGTCGGTCGCGTTCAGCCTGCTCGCCGCGTTCCTGTTCGCCGGGGCCGCCGCGTTGCAGTACCGCGCCGCCTGGCGCGCCGTGCGCGGCGGGTCGGTCGCCACCGCCGCGCACGGGCTGATCCGCCGGCTCATCCGCGACCCGGTGTGGCTGACCGGCTGGGGCGTGAACCTCGCCGGGTTCTGCGCGCAGGCCATCGCGCTGCACTTCGGCTCGACCGCGATCGTCCAGCCGCTGCTGGTCACCCAGCTCGTCTTCACCATCATGCTCGGCACCGTCGGCA
>JBOHBY010000517.1:0-6243 GCA_050698635.1 Spirillospora sp. | reverse complement strand
GCGTTTTCCCGAGACGCGCCAGCGGCTCGGGAAGGCGTGCCCACCGTGCGGGCGGGGGTTCCAGGGGGTCGCCCCCCTGGATAGACACAGCCCCCCAACACACCTAAAAAATCGAGTTGACACCCTGTGACCCCTGGGGGCCGTAACATCTCCTATTCGCCGTCCTCGTGGGTCGCGTCCCGCGTCCTCAGCGACGGTGTCCGAATCCGACGTGTTCGCCCGAGGCCGAAGGGGACAAGGATGTTCATCAGGGCTTCCGTACGCGGCGAACCATCGGGATGATGAATACCTGACTCCAAACGGTGTTGTGATGGAGGGCGGGAGCGCTAGCCTGCTCCCATTCACTCATAGTGATGAAAACTTGCCGCGCGGTACGGGACCCTCTGGGGCGGAGGTGTTGTCCATGAGCACCGAGACGTCCGTCCCGCATCCCCGCGTATCAGGGGTGGAGGGGCAGCCCATGGACGCGTCCGACGCCGCGTTGTACGCGACCTTGCTGACCGAGGCCCCCGCGGGGCTCGCCTTCTTCGACCGCGATCTGCGCTGCCGCAGGGCCAACGACGCGCTCGCCTCGCTACTGCGCGTGCCCGTGCGCGATCTGCAGCAGCGCAGGCCGGCCGAGACCCTGCCCGAGGCGCTGGCGTCCACGTTCGAGACGGCCCTGCGCAAGGTGATCGACGAGAACCGTCCGGTGACCGATCTCGATCTGGTCGTCCCCGCGGGTGAGCCGCTCACACCGGCCGAGCAGGCCGACGCGGCCGGTCCGCCCGTGACGCCCGGTGACGCGGTCGGAGTGGCGACGGCTGTCGAGGAGCGCATCCTGGCCTGCTCGTGGCTGCCCGCCAAGGGCGCCGACGGCGAACACCTGGGGGTCGTCCTGACCGCCCTGGACGTGACCGAGCGGCGCAGGGCCGAGGAGGTCATCCGCCGCAAGGAGCAGCGTTACCGCTCGCTCGTGGAGGCCAGCGCCCAGGTGGTGTGGGTCGCCGCCCCGGCCGGCGGCGTGATCGACGACGCGCCCGAATGGCGCGCGATCACCGGCCAGGCGCCGGACGACTACGCGGTCGGCGGCTGGATGTCGGTGGTACACCCGGAGGACCGTCCCCGGATCGAGGCCGCCTGGCGCGAGTGCGTCGAGGAGAACCGGGTCTTCGAGACCAACTACCGGATCCGCACCAAGAGCGGTACCTACCGGCACTTCGATGTGCGGGCCGTGCCGATCTGGCAGGGCGACGCGGTCATCGAGTGGGTCGGCGCCAACACCGACGTCACGGGGCAGCGCGAGGCCGAGGAGATGCGCGGGCGGCTGACCGAGCAGCTGTCGGCGGCGGCGCTGCGCACCGCGCGGCTCCAGCAGGCCACCTCGATGCTGGCCGAGGCCCTGACCGTGTCGCAGGTCGTCCAGGTCATCACGGAGGTGGGACGGTCGGCCATCGGCGCCGACTACTCCGCCGTGGCGCTGCTGGACGACGACAAGCTGCGGCTCAGCATCGTGGCACCGTCGCAGGCGGGCGCCGACGGCGAGGCCGGTCCCGTCTCCCGCGACGACTTCAAGGTCAGTGACCAGACCGTGATGTCGGTGGCGGTGCGTGAGAGCCGTCCCTTCCTGGCCGAGCATCCCGACAGCCTGCGCCTGCAGCTTGGTCATGGAGAGAAGGATCTGTTCGCCCAGCACACGGGAGAACGCGCCTGGGTGGGGCTTCCGCTACTCGCCGCGGGTGCCCCGATAGGCGCGCTGCGTTTCTCGTTCACCCGGCCTAGGGAGATCACCGAGGAGGAGCGGGTCTTCCTGGAGGCGCTTGCGGGCCAGTGCGCTCTGGCCGTCGAGCGGGCGCTGCTGTTCGAGCGCGAGCACCGTACGGCCGAGGAGCTCCAGCGCAGCCTTCTGCCCAGCGACCTGCCGCAGCTGCCGAGCATGGTGCTGGCCGCCCGCTACAACCCCGCGACACGCCACGTCCAGGTCGGCGGCGACTGGTACGACGTGTTCCGGCTTCCCGATCACCGGCTCGCCATGGCCGTCGGTGACGTCATGGGCAAGGGCGTCCTCGCGGCGGCCGGTATGGGACGCGTCCGCAACGCCCTGCGCGCCCTCGCGCTGAACGATCCGCGCCCGGCGGCGGTCCTGGCGGGGCTGGACCGGCTGTTCAGCGCCACCGAGGACGAGGAGCAGTTCACCACCGTCGCCTACGCGGTCATCGACCCGGAGACCGGGCACGGCGAGGTCAGCAACGCCGGCCATCCGCCGCCCCTCCTGATCTCACCCGACACGCCCGCGCGCGTCAGCACGCAGGAGCCGGGAACGCCCCTCGGCTGGCCGAGCCAGCGACAGCAGACAAGTTTTTCCATCGAGACCGGCAACACTGTGGTGTTCTATTCCGATGGACTTGTGGAGAACCGTAGGCGTGGGGTGGACGCCGGGCTGGACGAGCTGGTCGCCGTGGCGGCGGACGCCCCACCTGAAGTGGTAGGAGATCCCGAGAGACTCGTCGACTTCCTGGTCGATCGGATGCTTGCCGGGTATGAGCAGGTAGACGATGTGACCGTGCTTGCCCTGCACGTCCCGCCCAAGCCCGCCTGAAGCGCGCCGAAGACGACGCGAAGACGGCGTAGCACGTTCGAAGGACCATCCCGGGCCCTCTAAGGTGGAGAGTTACCGGGTAGGACTTCACAGGCGGAATGCGCAGCAGTGCCAGAATGCTTGACCCAATGAGAGCGGGTACGCTGCGGTCCCGCACCGGGAGGTCCGCTCCGTGTGCGGTCCCACCAGTGTGAGGCCGGGCCCGTCAGGGCACTTGGGTCAGCCAAGCCACACGTTCGTTCGAGAGGTATTTGTGTCGCCTGCTAGCTCGACCTCGAAAGCGTCAGATCTGCACGATCACGTCATCGCGCAACTGATCGAGCGTGGACGGTCCCAGGGCAATCGCCTCGAAGCCGACGACGTACGACGTACGTTCGAGGAGGCCGACATCCCCGTGTCCGCGGCCTCCAGCATTCTGCGGAGCCTCAGCAAGGAGGGTGTGACCGTCATGGTGAGCGCTGCCGACTCCGCGGCGCCCAAGCGTTCGCGCAAGCGCGCGGCGCAGCCGGTGCGCAGGCCCAAGACCGCCGCGGCGGCCAAGGAGCAGCCCGACACGGTGACCGCGGTCGTCGGCGACGACGCGGCCCTCAGGGCGGCCTCTGACGCCGCCCCCGAGGAGGCCGCGGCCCAGCCGCGCCCGGCGGCGCCCAAGCCCGGGCCGAGGAAGGCCGCGTCCGCGAAGGGCGCCAAGTCCAAGAAGGGCGCGCCCGCGAAGAAGGGCGCGGCGCAGGCCGCCAAGGCGGCCCCGGCCAAGCCCGACAAGAAGACGGCCGACGACCCGGACGTCGAAGACGATGTGGACGTCGACATCGACGCCGACCTCGCCGAACTCGATGTCGAACTCGTCGAGGACGCGGCCGCCGAGCCCGTGGAGGCCGAGGGCCCCGAGGTCGAGGATGACGAGCGCGTGCCCGCGCCCGCGCCCGCGGCGAAGGCGCAGCCCGCCGCCGGGAAGGCCACCGAGGGCGGCACGACGACCGAGGAGGAGGGTTTCACCCTCGGCGACGACGACGAGGACGCGCCCGCCCAGCAGATCGCGGCCGCCGGCGCCACCGCCGACCCGGTCAAGGACTACCTCAAGCAGATCGGCAAGGTCCCGCTGCTCAACGCCGAGCAGGAGGTGGAGCTCGCCAAGCGCATCGAGGCCGGGCTCTTCGCCGAGGAGCGCCTCGCCGCCGCCGCGGCGGCGATGACCGAGGAGGACCTCGAGGACTTCGAGTGGATCGCCGAGGACGGCCGCCGCGCCAAGAACCACCTTCTGGAGGCCAACCTCCGGCTGGTGGTGTCGCTGGCCAAGCGCTACACCGGACGCGGCATGCTGTTCCTGGACCTGATCCAGGAGGGCAACCTCGGCCTGATCCGCGCGGTCGAGAAGTTCGACTACACCAAGGGCTACAAGTTCTCCACGTACGCCACCTGGTGGATCCGGCAGGCGATCACCCGCGCGATGGCCGACCAGGCCCGCACGATCCGTATCCCGGTGCACATGGTCGAGGTCATCAACAAGCTGGCGCGCGTGCAGCGGCAGATGCTCCAGGACCTGGGTCGCGAACCCACCCCGGAGGAGCTCGCCAAGGAGCTCGACATGACCCCGGAGAAGGTCGTCGAGGTCCAGAAGTACGGCCGCGAGCCGATTTCGCTGCACACCCCTCTGGGCGAGGACGGCGACAGCGAGTTCGGCGACCTCATCGAGGACTCCGAGGCCATCGTCCCCGCGGACGCGGTCAGCTTCACGCTTCTGCAGGAGCAGCTGCACTCCGTCCTGGACACGCTCAGCGAGCGTGAGGCGGGCGTGGTGTCGATGCGGTTCGGCCTCACCGACGGCCAGCCGAAGACCCTGGACGAGATCGGCAAGGTGTACGGGGTGACCCGGGAGCGCATCCGGCAGATCGAGTCCAAGACCATGTCGAAGCTGCGTCACCCGTCCCGTTCCCAGGTCCTGCGCGACTACCTCGACTGAGCGAGCCGCGCAGGCTGTGCGACCCTGAATCAGGGCCCCCCTTGGCGGGCCCTGCTTCATGTGGTCAGCCGGGTAGGACGATGTCCAGGTTCGTGCCGTTGAGCTCGGCGGTGTGACCGAGGTCGGAGACGGTCTTCAGTAGAGCGTCGGGGTCGCGTGGCGCGGCGCTCGCCTTGAGCAGGTCGTGCGCGATCTGCCCGCGGGTCGCCTTCGCCATGTGGCTGACCACGGTCCGTTTCGGGACGCCGCCGACGACCTGTTCGCGGAACACCCTCACGGCCACGGCCGGGCCTGGTGCCTTCCACACGGACGCGTACGGTCCGGACCGCATGTCGACGACCAGGTCGTCGTCCAGCCGCAGGGCCTTGCGCATGGACGGGCGCCACAGCGTCCCCAGACGGCCGGCAGGCGGCAGCGAGACCGCCATCGCGAGCCGGTACGGCGGGACGCGGTCGGTGAGCCGCAGCGCGCCCCACAGCCCCGAGAAGACGATGATCTGCTCGGTGGCGGCCTCGGCGTCGAGGTCGGCGAGGTTCAGGTGGTCGTACAGGACGCCCGTGTAGAGCCGCGCCGCGGGCAGTGTCGGTGCTTCGCGCAGTGCCAGGTTGCGAGCGAGGGCTTCGTCCACCTGGCCCGCCGGAAGGGCGAGCACCTCCGCCGCGTTCCTGCGGCGGCTGGCCCGCGTCAGGGCCTTCAGGACGCGTTCGCGCACGGGGTTGAGGCCGGGGAAGCTCAGCGAGCCCAGGTCCAGGGGCGGACCGTCCCCGCCGGTAGCCTTCTTCTCCGACGGCGGCAGCAGGATGTGCACGATCCCCCCGAAAGCGGTGATGGATGACGCGGTTCCCGGAGGTGGGCCGGCTGGTCGCCGAGGCGTGGCCCGCGCCGTCCACCCAGGATATGGGTGGCTGGCTGCTGAGGAATGCCGGAGGCGTGACCAAGCGGGCCAACTCCGTCCTGCCTCTGCGCGATCCTGGGGACGTGGGTCTCGCCGTCGACCAGGCGGAGCGTTTCTACACCGCGCTGGGGTTGCCGACCGTGTTCTCGATCGACGCCCAGGCGAAGCCCGCCGAACTCGACGAAATCCTGGAGGGACGCGGTTACGCGCTGGTCGATCCGACGCTCGCCCTGGCGGCGGACATCGCGGGTCCCTACGAGCGTGACGGGGTGGAGATCGCGCAGACGCCGTCCAGGGAGTGGCTGGACGTCTGGTGGTCAGTGGACGGCCGATTCGACCATCAGTTGCCGACGGCGGAGAAGATCCTCACGGGCGTACCGGCGGCCTACGCGTCACTGGACGGCGTCGCCGTCGGACGTGGCGTGCTCCAGGGAGAGTGGCTCGCCGTGTACGCGATGGCCGTCACGCCAGGAGCGCGCAGGAAGGGGCTGGGACGGCGCGTCCTGCGCGCCCTCCTGGACTGGGGATGCGAGCAGGGGTGCGCACGGGCCTACCTGGTCGTCGTCGAACGGAACGCGCCCGCCCGGACGATGTACGAGGCGGAGGGGTTCGCGCACGTCGGCCGCTATCACTATCGCGTGAAGAATGTCACCGGCGGCGAATGATCGAGTCGTGCCGGTGATCGGCATCACCTGAGTGGCCGAATTCGGATACGTTACGCGATCAATCAATTACGGAGCGGAGTCGTGTCCAATTGGCTCTGCGAAGAGCCGAAGGGGCGGAATGCGAACGGCGGCCACCGTCTCCGGT
>JBOHBY010000516.1:0-2876 GCA_050698635.1 Spirillospora sp. | reverse complement strand
ACCTGGATGGCGGGCTCCGGACGGACCGCCGGTTCCAACTCGCCCTGGACGATCTGGGCGCCTGGCGGGCTCTGCGCGGGCGGCGTGCCCTGCAGGCTCGGCGTGCCCTGCGGGCTCGGCGCGCTCTGCGGGCTCGCGGACGGGTCCGCGGGCTTGGCCTCTTCGAGCATCGCCTCGAACGCCTGGGTCACCGAGGGGTCGACCGGCTGGAGCTCGGGGTCGTCGGCGTCGGACTTGAGCTCGCCGAGCCACTCCATCGAGGGCTCGTCCGAGGACTCCCGGGTCGCTCGCCCACCGGGCTGGGGCCGTTGCTCGCTCATGCGCTGACCAAACTCTTGACGATCGAGGCGAAGAAACCGAGCCCGTCGGTGGACGGGCCGGTCAGTGACTCCACGGCGTGCTCGGGATGGGGCATGAGCCCGACAACGTTGCCGGTCTCGTTGCAGATTCCGGCGATGTCGTCGAGGGAGCCGTTCGGGTTGAGGTCGACGTAGCGGGCGACGATCCGGCCGGAGTCGGCCAGTTCGGTCAACGTCTCGCGGTCGGCGGTGTAGCGGCCGTCGCGGTTCTTGACCGGGATCACCAGCTCCTGCCCCTCCCGGTATTCGGTCGTCCACGCGGTGTCGGCGTTCTCCACGCGGAGCCGCTGGTCACGGCACACGAAGTGCAGGCCGGCGTTCGGCAGCAGCGCACCTGGGAGCAGATGCGACTCGCACAGCACCTGGAAGCCGTTGCAGATACCGAGGACCGGGAGCCCGGCGCCGGCGGCGGCGGTCAGCTCGGCCATCAGTGGTGCGAACCGGGCGATCGCTCCGGCGCGCAGGTAGTCCCCGTAGGAGAACCCGCCGGGCAGGACGACGGCGTCGACCCCCCGCAGGTCGTGGTCGCCGTGCCACAGGGCGACCGGCTCGGCGCCGGAGAGCCGCACGGCACGTGCGGCGTCCTTGTCGTCGAGCGAACCGGGGAAGGTGATGACTCCGACCCGGGCAGCGTCCATCTCTTCTGTTCCTCCGAAATGAGGGGCGGCCGGGACGGGCGGGTCGTTGTTCCGCCGATCACCCCGATGCGCGTCGTTTCCCCCGCGCGCGTACCAATCTACCCGGCGCTGTGCATGAGCCTGCGGTCGAGGCGGCGGACCAGGGCCCCGTCGTTCCAGGTCAGCCGCTTCCGCAGATGGACCACCGTGCCCCTGTCGGGCGTGGAGTCGATGTCCAGATCGTCCACCAGCGCACGCATGATCTTAATGCCGCGTCCGGATTCGCTCAAAATCCCCCGGTCCTCGGGGGCCGGCCGGGGCCCGCGGCCCTGGTCTGTGATGGTGAGCGTGCAGACGCCCTCGTCCACCCGTCCGGTGAGCTCGTACTCACCGGACGCGCGCGCGTGCTGGACGACGTTCGTACACGCCTCGGAGGTGGCGACGAGAACGTCGTCGACGCAGCCCTCGGACACGCCCAGCCCCCGCAGGGCGTCTCCTAAGACCCGCCGGACCACCGGGATGCTCAGCGCCTCGCGCGGCAGCGAGAGCGAGAACCTCATATCCACCCGGACACCTCGTGTCCGCTCCAGGCTTGCCGACCGTTCCCCCGGTCCCGGAGCGTGCTCGACGACTCGACGCAGCTAACAGTTCCCCGGCGGAATCTTCCGTAATCGCCATACTCGCGGGTCTTTCACGGACGACTCGTTGGCACGCCCTATCGCCGGAGACCGTCTGGAACGCACCAATACCTTCCGAAGACCGAACGGCATTCTCGCCATTCCCAGAAAAGCCGAACAGCCTGGGAGGTCAGAGGACGCGGAGTTCGTAGGTCTCGATGACCGGGTTCGCCAGCAGCGTCTCGGCGATCTTGCCGACCCGCTCCAGGGCCGCCTCGTCGGCCTCGCCCTCCAGCTCCACCTCGAACCGCTTGCCCTGCCGGACGGCGACGACCCCGTCGAAGCCGAGCTGCGGCAGTTTCCGGGCGATGGCCTGCCCCTGCGGGTCGAGGATCTCCGGCTTGAGCATGACGTCGACGACGACACGCGCCACGGTCGCCCCCTCACTGATCAGCACTTTTCCTTACGATCCTGAAGCGTACGGCACCATGGCCCATCACAGGCCCCGCACAGCCCAGCACAGTCTCAGCCGCCAGCCCCAGCCCCAGCCCACCGTCCTCCAGCCCCCACCCACCACCATTCAATCGACGAGCTCCGCTCGGCGACCCGTCTCCACTCGCACCCCCGGAGCCATCCGATGAACATCGAGGACCTGACCCCGCCGGAGCGCCGACTCTGGGAGGCCTTCCCGAAGGGCGAATCCGTCGACCTGTCGTCCGGCGATCCCGCGTTCGACGACACCGGGCAGGCCGATCACTGGGGGCACGACCGGACGGTCAGGGCCGAGGTGCTCGTGGCGCTGCTCGTCGGGGCCGTGGAGGCGGAACCGGGACAGGTCGCCGCGGTCCGGCTCTCCGGCGCCCGCGTCACCGGCTCGTTGAACCTCGGGCATGCGGACGTCAGCGTCCCGCTGGCGCTGACCGGCTGCTCGTTCGACGAGGCGCCGCACCTGTACTGGGCGAGCATGAACAGCGTTCATCTGATGCGCTGCCGCCTGCCGGGGCTGATCGCGTCCGGTACACGGGTCGACGGGCATCTGTGGCTGGAGGGCAGCCGGATCTCCGGCGGCCTGTGGCTGGACGGCGCGAACATCACCGGCATCCTGAACATGTCGGGCGTCCATCTGAGCAACCCGGGCGGGGACGCGCTGCTCGCCGACCGGCTCACCGTCGAGGCGAACGTCTACTGCGACCAGGGGTTCTCGTCCAACGGCGAGGTGCGGCTGCCCGGTGCCCGGATCGGCGGCCAGCTCATCCTGCGCGGCGCCCGGCTGAGCAACCCGT
>JBOHBY010000515.1:0-1949 GCA_050698635.1 Spirillospora sp. | reverse complement strand
CACATCGACCGCCGGGCCGAGCCGCCGCGCCGCCCGCGCGGCGAGCGCGGGGTCGATCTCCAGCGAGACGACCCGCTCGGCCAGGTGCGCCAGCAGCGCGGCGTTGTAGCCGCTGGCGGTGCCGATCTCCAGGACGCGGTGCTCCGGCCGGACGTCCAGTTGTTCCAGCATCAGCGCCACGATCGTCGGCTGGCTCGCGGTGCTGGCCGGGAAGCCCTGGTCGTCCTCGCTGAGGGTGACGGCGCGATCGGCGTAGGCCTGGGCGGGCGGCAGGTCGCGGGGCAGGAACCGTTCGCGCGGCACGTCCCGTATCGCCCGCTCGACGGCCGGGGAACGCACCGCCCCGGACGCCTTGAGCCTGTCGACCAACGCGTCCCGCAGTGCCGCCGCCTCCCGCGTGCCCACTCCCTGACCTCCCCATTTTCACTTCTCCACGGGCGAGGTTAATCGCGGGGCATGCGCGGCGCCGTGATTTTACCCCCGATTTACCTTATTTCACCTTATGATCACGAGTGGAGTAGCGGGGCAGGAGATTATCCGCACCACCCGTACTGCGAGTAGTCAGAAGGAGGCTCAATGAAGCGTTGGGAAAAGCCCACGATTCGTGAACTGTCCATCACCGAGCTCGAGAGCATCGCCGAGCTCGACATGGCCTTCGCCGTCATCACCGTCTGCTCCGACTTCGCGTGACCGTGACCGCCGAATAGGCGGTATACGGCCGTGAACCACTGCCCCCTACTCCGCGATACTTTCGGGAGCGCGATGTGGCGTCGAGTACCGTTGTGCGCACTCCGCACGTGGTGGTCGAATGGCGGGAACAACGGCTGGTGGCCACCGACGCGGCGACCGGCCGCAGGCACGCGGTCACCGTCGAGGCGCTGCGCGTCCTGGACCTGGCCGGAACGCCGGCCACCATCGCCGACCTGGCCGCGCGCGCCGGGGTCGAGCCCGCCGTCGCCGTCGCCCTCGTCGCCGCCGAGCTGCTGGTCGCGCCCGACCGGGTTCCCGAGCGTCATCACTGGTCAGCAACCGAACTGGTGGTCCAGCGGACGACGAGAACGGTGCGCCCGGTGGCCGAACGCGAGGCGACACGCGAACTGATGGAACCGCCGCGCAAGGACGCCACGGGCCCGCTCTGGGAGCTGCCCGTGGCGGACCCCGCGGACGACCCTCCGTTCAGCCGCGTCCTGGCCGAACGCAGATCATGCCGCGCCTTCGGTTCCGATCCGATCGACGCGCCGACGCTCGGACGCTTTTTGGAAATGTCCTGTGCCGTCCAGCAGGACGCCCGGAAATTCGGCAGCGGAGTGTCGTGGCGGCCCCATCCGTCGGGCGGCGGGCGCCATCCCTTGGAAACCTATGTGTATCCGCTGAACGTCACCGGCCTGGAGCGCGTCGTCTACCGCTACGACCCTTTCCTGCGCTGCCTGGAACAGGTCGACAAGGCCGACGGTTCGTTTTTTGAAATGGTGCGCGAGCTGCCCGAGCATCATGAGCTGATGGAGGGCGATCCGGCCGTCCTTCTGGTGACCACAGCCGTCTTCGCGCGAACGATGTGGAAGTACGACAATGGTGGCCTGCTGATCGTGCACCAGGACGCCGGCGCCCTTTACCAGACGTTCTATCTGGTGGCGGCCGCCCTCGGACTCGGGGGCTGCGTCATCGGCGGAGGAAGCGAGGCCCTCATCGCCCGCGCACTGGACATCGACCCGCTGCGGGAGGGGCACGTCGGCACCTTCCTGCTCGGCGTTCCCGCGGACGACCGGTACCGGGATCCACTGCGCGATGTTTTCGCAGAAGCGCGTTGAGCGGACCCGCACAGGCGCGGGCGACACCAGACGAAAGTACGGCGGTCTCGCGTCGCGCGCCGCGTTCTCGCTCGTCCGCGACGGGCGCGTGCCCCGCGTCACCGAGGCCGACCGCCGTGCCGCCGACCGGCGCCAATGGAA
>JBOHBY010000514.1:0-2309 GCA_050698635.1 Spirillospora sp. | reverse complement strand
GGTCCGTGCCGTCCGCGCAGGTGATCGCGGTGTTGGCGGCGGACAGGTTGCTGTACGTGCCGTCCTCGCGGCGCCCGTTCTGGACGTCGGCGAGCATGAGCAGCAGCGAGCCGTCGCGGCGTTGTGCGGCGTCGACCAGGCCCTGCGCCAGGTAGGGCCAGGCGTCCCGGGAGTAGAGCGCGGCGGCGACGCCGGTCGTGCCGAGACTCTGTGTGAGCTTGCGGCCACCTGACGTGGTCAGCGGCGTGCGGTCGAGCCCGGTGAGGAGGCGGCCGACGGACTTCACGACGGACGGGCCGTCCGTCCCCAGCGGGCACGATCTGCGGCCCAGCCGGGCGCAGGCGGCGCCGAAGTCGCCGAGGGCACGCTGGAACGCGGCGGCCTGCTGGAGCGCGAGGTCCCTGCCGCTGATCTTCGTGTCGACGGCGCCGTCGAGGACGGCTCGTCCGACCCTGTCGGGGAAGCGGTGCGCGTAGGCGGCGCCCAGCCAGCTGCCGTAGGAGATCCCGAAGTAGTGGAGGTGGTCGTCGCCGAGCGCGGCGCGGATCAGGTCGAGGTCGCGGGCGGCGTTCAGCGTCCCGACGTGGGGCAGGAGCCTGCCTGATCGCGCCTGGCACTCCTTGACGTAGCCGGCGCGGCCGTCGATGTGGGCCTTCTCCTCGGCGGACGTGTCGGGGCTGTCGTCGCGGGCGGCGATCTCGTCCATGCGGCGGGGACCGGCGCACGTCACCGGGGCACTGCGCCCGACGCCGCGCGGGTCGAACCCGACCAGGTCGTAGCGGGCGCCGAGCCCCGCGTACTGACCCGCGACCTGCGCGAGCGTGCCGATGCCCTCGCCACCGGGGCCGCCGAAGTTGAACACCAGCGAGCCCCTGCGGTGCCGCCGGTCGGTGGCCGGGACCTTGATCAGCGCGATGCCGATCTTCTCGCCGGACGGCCTGGCGTGATCGAGGGGCACCCGCAGCGTCGCGCAGCGGAAACCGGTGGACGGGGGCGACGCGCCCGGAGGCGGCGCGGGCAGGCCCGTACACCGCCCCCACACGGGCGGACGAACCACGCCGCCCGGTAGGCTTCCCTGCGCCCCCTGGGCTACGGATGTACTACCGATCGAGTACATCAGACCGGATGCGGCCAGGGCTCCGGCACCGACGGCCACAATGCCAGGTATCGCCCTAAAGCGGGCCATTCGTCCCCCTCGTTCGTCCGGTGGGGGCAAGGCTGATCTACCCGTGGCCTCCTATGCTGACTCCTGATCAACTCCATAGGCTCCGCGTGGGGGAGGCGCGGAGGGGTACACGACCCCCGGGCCTATCCCCCGAAAGTCCGGATACCGCATCAGGGTCGTACTACTCAAGTCTGAGATGAAGACCATTCGTCGCGGTGATCTCATTTAGGGGGCCGTGCGGCAAAGATAGGTACTATGGCTCAACCCGCCCCCCCAGCAGCCCGCCGGGGCCAGGCCCATCAGGCCCGGTCCGGCGAGCAGCGCAGACCGGCCGCGACGCTGCGGCAACGGGTGCTCACCGCGCCGCCGGTGTGGCGTGAGCTTCTTCTCGTCGTGCTCTTCTATACCGCGTATACGCTGACGCGCATCGTCCTGGTTCAGGACGGCACGGGGACCGCGTTCGACCACGCCGACCAGATCCTCGGCGCGGAGCGCTTCCTGGGGCTGGACGTCGAGCTCCACCTGAACCAGACATTGCTGTCGGTGCCCTGGCTGGCGCGTTCCGCGAACATCTTCTACGCGACGATGCATTTCATCGTGACGCTCATCGTCGTCGTCTGGCTGTACCGGTACAGGCCGCAGCACTACCGGTGGCTCCGCACGTCGATCATGGCGGCCACGGGCATCGCGCTGATCGGGTTCTGGCTCTACCCGCTGGCGCCGCCGCGGTTCCTGCACGACGAGGGCTTCGTCGACCCGGTGACCGCGCTGCACTCGCTCGGCCTGTACGCCAGCGACGCGTCCGGGACGCTGACCAACCAGTACGCGGCGATGCCGTCCATGCACGCGGGGTGGTCGCTGTGGTGCGGGCTCGTCCTGGTCAAGCTCGCCTCGCAGCGGTGGGCCAAGGCGCTCGGCGCCCTCTACCCGGTCACGACCGTGTACGTGATCCTTTCCACGGCCAACCACTACCTCCTGGACGCGGTGGCCGGGTTCGCCCTGATCGGCGGCGCGGCGTGGGTGTCGTGGATCCTCTACACCAGGTGCCCTGAGCCGTTGCTGATCGCTCGGACCCGCGTCTCGCACCGCCTCGCGCACCTCGTCCGCCGGGGCGGGCGCGAGCGGGCGCCCGGCTCGGCGGCGG
>JBOHBY010000513.1:0-3541 GCA_050698635.1 Spirillospora sp. | reverse complement strand
CCGCCGCGTCGGCCAGCAGCCGGGCCACCGCCGCGGGCAGCAGCGAGAGCCGCCGCCGCAGCGCCTCCCGCACGCCGGGGGCGATCGCCGTGACCGAACCGCCGCTGCGCCACAGCCTGGCCGTCTGCTCCACGAAGAACGGGTTGCCGCCCGTCCGCCGGTGCACCTCGGCGACCAGGCCGTCGTCGGGGTCCCGACCGGCCGTACGGGACATCAGCGCGCCGACCGCCTCCCGGTCGAGGCCGGTCAGCGTCACCGTGGCCGCCTTCGCCACCAGCGTCAGCATCCGCGACCGCAGCGGGTGCTCGGCCCACTCGACCTCGACGTCCCGGTAGGTGCCGACGAGCAGCAGCCGCTCGAACCACGTGTGCTGGGCGGCGAACTCCAGCAGCTGGAGGGACGCCGAGTCGGCCCAGTGCAGGTCGTCGAGGACGACCACGACCGGACGGCACTGCGAGACCGACACCAGCGCCGTGGTCACCGCGTCGTACAGCCGGAACCCCTCGGCGGGGTCACCGGTACCGGACTCGCCGAGCAGTACCGACAGCCCGCCGGCCGTCGCGCTTTCCACCTCCGCCCACTCCTCCGGCGTGGCGGCACGGCGCAGCGACCGGATCACCTGGACCCAAGGCCAGTAGCCGGGCGCGCCGTCCGAATCCCAGCACGACCCGCTGAGCACGAGCGCGCCCTGCCGCCTGGCCTCCTCCACGGCCTCGGTCACGAGCGCGGTCTTGCCGATCCCGGCCTCGCCCGCGATCAGGACCAGCCCGCCGTGACTGTCGGCGGCCCGGCCTATCTCGGCGCGCAGGACACCCGCGGGGTGGTCCCTCCCGATCAGCACTGGTGTCATTTTGGGCGGTCGGCTTTCGTGGGGCGGCGCTTGCCGAAACGGTATCCGGTCACCCCGTCAAACTGCCATCGCCGCAGTCGCCGCCCCGTGGATCAGCCGTTGTACGGGGCCGCGACGTCCAGCACCCAGGTCACGCCGAAGCGGTCGGTGAGCATGCCGTACAGCGGCGCCCATCGCGACGGTGCCAGGGGCTGGATCACCGTTGAGCCGTCCACCAGCTTCGGCCACAGGGCACCGATCTCGTCGGTGTCGTCACCGCGGACGGAGACGAAGAACGGATTGCTGCCCTGGTCCCAGGGCAGCTGGGAAGGGACGTCGTAGGCCATGACGTGGAAGCCGTCGTCGCTCGCCACCTCGCCCCACACCACCCAGTCCGCCTCGTTCTCGTTCTGCACGTTGCCCATGTCCTTGTAGGTGACGGCGGTGACGCGCCCGCCGAACACAGATTGGTAGTAGTCGAGTGCCTCTCGCGCATCGCCCTGGAAGTTCAGGTGGGTGGTGGTCGTAACGGACATGGCCTGCTCCTTATCCCTTTGGCGGATCTCGTGCTCACCGTGCCACGGGTAGCGGACAGGTTGTGTCCTGTACTGCGAGCAGAATGGTGAGCATGCAGAAGACGTCCGCACGGCTGCTCGCACTGCTCACGCTGCTTCAGGCGCATCGCGACTGGTCTGGTCAGGACCTCGCCCAGCGGCTCGACATCACCCCGCGCACGGTGCGCCGCGACATCGACCGCCTACGCGAACTGGGTTATTCGATCCGCGCCCTCAAGGGGCCGCACGGTGGTTACCGCCTGGACGCCGGTTCGCATCTGCCTCCGCTGCTGTTCGACGACGGTCAGGCCGTCGCCCTGGCTCTCGCCTTGCAGTCCGTGGCCACCAGCAGCACGATCGGCGAGGACGCCGTGCGGGCCCTGTCCACCGTCCGCCAGGCCATGCCGTCCCGCCTGCGCCGGCGCGTCGACATGGTGCGGATCACCGCCGTGCGGCCACCCGAGAGCGACGCCACCGTCCCCGCACCCGGCACGCAGACCCTCCTGGAGCTGAGCCGCGTCATCCACGCCCGCGAGGAACTGCGCTTCGACTACGGGCACGCCGACGCCACCGTCCCCGCCGCGCGACCCCGCCGGACGCGACCCCACCACCTCGTCACCTGGCGCGGCCACTGGTACCTGATCGCCTGGGACCTCGACCGCGACGGCTGGCGCACCTTCCGCGCCGACCGCATCCGCCCTCGCACCCCGACCGGCCCGCGCTTCACCCCACGCGAGCTGCCCGGCGACGACGTCACCGCGTTCGTCATCGGCCGGTTCCGGGGAACCGACGGCTCCGCCTCCGACTGGCCCTGTGTCGGTCAGGTCGTCCTGGACCTTCCAGCCCATGCCGTGGCGCCCTTCGCGCAGGACGGCGTCGTCGAAGACCTCGGCCCCGGCCGGTGCCGCCTCACCCTCGGCTCCTGGTCGTGGACCGGCCTCGCCGCCGCCATCGGCCGCTTCGACGCCGACGTCCACGTCATCGGCCCGCCACGACTCACCACAGCCTTCGCCCACCTCGCCGCCCGCTACGCCGAAGCCGCGGACACGTCCGCGCACGTCCCGCCGTAACCGGTCGCGCATGCCTGTGGACGGACGGGTTCAAGGTTTCCGTGTTGTTCGTCTTTTCGGATGACATGTGCGGTTGAGAGGACGTACGAGACGGTCACCGTGTGTGCCGTGAAAATCGCCATTGTGACCGAGTCCTTCCTGCCTCAGGTCAACGGTGTCACCGGCTCGGTCTGCCGGGTCCTCGAACAGCTCGCCGCGCGCGGGCACCGGGCGCTGGTCGTCGCGCCCCGTCCTGGGCTGGTCTCCGGTGGAGACACGACCCCCCACGCTCCCGAGAACTGCCCGGAGTCCTACGCCGGGGCCCGGGTGGAGCTCCTGCCCGGCGTCAGGCTCCCCTTCTACTCGTCGGTCGCCGTCGGCCTGCCGACCCGGCGCGTCACCGCCGTGCTGCGGGACTTCGGGCCCGACGTCGTCCATCTCGCCGCGCCGATGGTGCTCGGCGCGTCCGGGCTCGCGGCGGCGCAGCGACTGGACGTCCCGGCGGTGGCCGTGTTCCAGACCGACATCGCCGGGTTCGCCCGGCGGTACGGGCTGCGCGGCACCGACCGGGCCGTGTGGTGGTGGCTGCGCCGCCTGCACGGGCGCGCCGACCGGACGCTCGCGCCGTCCACCCCGGTGCTCGCCGAGCTCGACCGCCGCGGCGTCCCGCGGCTGTCGCTCTGGGGACGGGGCGTCGACCGGCAGCGGTTCCATCCCGCGCACCGGTCCGCCGGGGTGCGGGCCGCGCTCGCCCCGGACGGCGAGGTCCTCGTCGGCTACGTCGGACGGCTCGCCGCCGAGAAACGCCCGAAAATGCTCGCGACACTGGCCGGCGTGCCCGGAACGCGGCTGGTGCTCGTCGGCGACGGCCCGGAGGAACGCCGCCTGCGCCGCATGATGCCGGACGCGGTGTTCGCCGGATTCCGCACCGGGACCGAACTGTCGCGGCTCATGGCGTCCCTGGACGTGTTCGTCCACCCCGGCGCCGACGACACGTTCTGCCAGGCGATCCAGGAGGCGCTGGCCTGCGGGGTGCCCGTCGTGGCGGCCGCGGCGGGCGGCCCGCTCGACCTCGTCCGGCCCGGGGTGAACGGGCTGCTGTTCGCGCC
>JBOHBY010000512.1:0-17396 GCA_050698635.1 Spirillospora sp. | reverse complement strand
ACCTCGACCCGCTCCTCCGCGACGTCCGCGGCGGCCCGCTGGATCTGTCGGTGACGGCGCCCGCCGGGCCGTGCGAGGCGGCCAAGGCCCTGGCCACGGCCGCCGAACTGCCCGTCGACCTGCGCGGCCTTGAGGTCGCCGTCCCGGCAGGGATGGAGCCGGACGAGTTCTTCCGCCTGCTCGGCACCGCCGACGTGCCCGTGTACGTCGAGGTGCCGCGGGACGAGCGCCGTGCGTCGATCATCGCCGCGGTCGCCGCGCTCGGGCACCGCGCGAAGTTCCGCACCGGCGGCGTGAAACCGCACCTGTACCCGAGCCCGGACGAGCTGGCCGCCGCGATCAAGGCGGTCGTGGACGCCGGTGTCCCGTTCAAGGCGACCGCGGGGCTGCACCATCCGGTCCGCAACACCGACCCGGAGACCGGCTTCCACCAGCACGGCTTCCTCAACCTGCTGCTCGCGACCGACGCCGCCGTGCGGGACCGTCCGGTGGAGGAACTGGCGACCGTCCTGGCCGACCGGGACGCGCCGTCCATCGCGTCCGCCGTCGCGGGCCTCGGCGAGGCACGGACGGCCGCCGCCCGCGCCCACTTCCTGTCCTTCGGCACGTGCAGCATCACCGACCCGCTGAACGAACTCACGGACCTGGGGCTCCTCGCGCCCGTCCTTCAGGAGACCACTCGATGACCCGAATCGCGATACCGGAAGACTCGCTCTTCGGGCTCGCCAACCTCCCCTACTGCGTGTTCTCCACGTCGGATCTCACCCCGCGCGTGGGCGTCCGCGTGGCGGACTCCGTCGTCGACCTCACGATCGTCGACGACGTGTTCGCCGCGCCGACGCTGAACCCGTTCATGGCGCAGGGCCACGCGCGCTGGGTGGACGTCCGCGAACGGATCCGCGACCTGGTCTCGGGCGACGTCGACGACGCGGCCGTCCATCCGGTCGGCGCGGTGACGACGCACATGCCGTTCGAGGTCGCCGACTACGTCGACTTCTACGCGTCCGAGCACCACGCGTCCAATCTCGGGCGCCTGTTCCGGCCCGACGCCGAGCCGCTCTTGCCGAACTGGAAACATCTCCCGGTCGGCTACCACGGCCGCGCCGGGACGGTCGTGCCGTCCGGGACCGACATCGTCCGGCCGAGCGGGCAGCGCAAGGCGCCGTCCGACACAGCGCCCACGTTCGGCCCTAGCCGCCGCCTGGACATCGAGGCCGAGGTCGGTTTCGTCGTCGGCACCGGCTCCGAAATCGGCGCGCCGGTCGGCGCGGACGACTTCGACCAGCGCGTCTTCGGTGTCGTGCTCGTGAACGACTGGTCGGCACGCGACATCCAGGCTTGGGAGTACGTGCCGCTGGGCCCGTTCCTAGGGAAGAGCTTCGCGACGTCCATCTCACCTTGGGTCGTCCCACTCCTCGCCTTGGAATCGGCCCGCGTCGCGACCCCGCCCCAAGACCCGGAGCCTCTCCCGTACCTGCGGGAGAAGAACCCTTGGGGCTTGGACCTTTCCCTGACCATTTCCTGGAACGGGCAGGTCGTGTCCCGTCCGCCCTACCGGGAGATGTACTGGTCGCCCGCGCAGATGCTCGCGCACATGACGGTGAACGGCGCATCGTCCCGTACCGGCGATCTGTTCGCGTCCGGGACGGTCTCCGGCGCGGACAAGGGACAGCGCGGCGCCTTCATCGAACTGACCTGGGGCGGCAAGGAACCCGTCGAGCTCAACGGCGAACCCCGCTCCTTCCTGGAGGACGGTGACGAGGTCGCCATCTCCGCCACCGCCCCCGGCCCGTCCGGTACCCGCATCGGTTTCGGCGAGGTCACCGGCCGCGTCCTGCCCGCCCGCTGACCCCGTCCCCCGCTCCTCGGCCACCGGGGAGCGGGGAGCGGGGTCGGGCCAGACCGGCGGCCAGACCGGTGGCCAGACCGGCCTGGAACGAACCAGAAGGCATCCCCCCGCGTCCGATCTTGGAAGAGCCAAGAAAGGACGCCTATGACCGCTTTGATCGTTTTCACCCTCCTCGTAGCGGCCGTGATGTTCGTCCTCGGGTGCATGGACCAGCGCAAGCTCTACTGGAAGGGCTCCGCCTGGCAGTACCGAAACCCGGAGGCCAACGAGCCGTCGGACGCCGCGCTGTCCCTGCGCCGCGCCAGCTTCTTCATCGGCGCCGTGATGCTGCTCGTGCTCGCGGGCATCCTCAAGGCCGCCGACAACTCGACGGTCTACTCCACCTCGCAGGTCCACTCGGTCGCGAGCCGGGCGGCGTCCGAGCTGGACAAGGGCTCGACGTCGGGAATCGGCTCCTCGTTCAGCGCGTCGTCCGACGTCTACGACGCCGTGCACGAGGAGGGCAACGGCAACGTGAAGATCCGCTCCGCGGGCAACGAGAAGTACGAGCTGACGAACCGCAAGGGCAAGAACCCCGTCTGCCTCACCGTCTCGGTCGAGAACGACCTGAACATCGGCGGCGGCGAGCCCTGGAGCCACTCGATCACCACCTCCGTCGACGACGGCCCCTGCTGACGAGCTCGCCGAACGCCGGACGTTCAGGGACGGACGGCGACCGCGTCGATCTCGAACAGCATCTCGGGAAGCGCGAGGGCGGCGACACCGGTGAGCGTCTGCGTCGGCGGCAGGTCGCCCCAGATCTCGCGGATCTGCCCGGTGAGGACCACGAGCCTGTCGGCGTCGTGCGCGACGATGTACGACCGCAGTTGGACGACATGCTCAAACCCCAGACCGACCGACGCGAGGGCGATGCGCACGTTGTCCAGGGACTTGCGCACCTGCTCGGCGAAGTCGGCCGAGGCGATGGCACCGGTGACGTCGTTGGCGCCCTGTCCAGCGATGAAGACCAGCTCACCGGACGTGCTCGCGACATGGCTGTAGCCGTAGGCGACCGGGTCGTACAGGCCGGGCGGGTTGGTGATGGCGTGCGGCATGGTTTCGTGCCCTTTCAGGGGGAGGCGACAGGGTTGCGGACGGTCACGTTGATCCGGTTCCAGGCGTTGATGGCGGCGATCGCCATGACCAGGGCGGCGAGGGACGCCTCGTCGTAGTAGTCGGCGGCGGTGTCCCAGACGTCGTCCGGGACCCCGTCCGGGTTGTCGCCGATCCGCGTCGCGGACTCGGCCAGCGCGAGCGCCGCCCGCTCCTCGTCGGTGTAGAACGGCGCTTCGCGCCAGGCCGCCACCGACCAGATCCGCTCGTCGCTCTCGCCGGCCTTCTGCGCGTCGCGGGAGTGCATGTGTACGCAGTACGCGCAGCCGTTGATCTGGCTGACCCGCAGCCTGAGCAGATCCAGGGTGCTCCGCGGGACGCCACTGCCGTTGATGTACGACTCCAGTGCCAGCAGGGCCTTGTAGCCCGGGCCCGCTGACTTCACGATGCTCATCCGTGCCTGCATGATGAACTTCCTCTCTATAACCTGGATGTGGAATATCCAGAATTAGTAGACGAACTAATACTGCGGTCTGAGGGTCCGAGGGTGTCGTGTCAGGTCCGCAGGTTCGCGAACCGGTTGCGGGTACTGCCGGGCGTGGCCGGGGACCGCTTCTCCACCGTCGCCTTGATGTCGGCGATGGACTGGGCGGCCAGTTCCCTGCGCCAGGCGAGCTCCGCCCGCCGCATGGACTGGGAGACGACGCACGACTTCCGGTAGTCGGCGCCCTCGTGATCGCCCGGGGCCCGGCGGAGGACCTCCTCGCAGCGGAACGCGTCCTCGGCCCCCTCGATCGCGGTGACGACGTCCAGCAGCGTGATGTCCTCGGGGCGGCGCGCGAGCCGGAACCCGCCCCGCGGCCCTGGGGTGGACGTGAGGATGCCCGCCCGCGCCAGCGCCTGCAACTGCTTGTTCAGATAAGCCGCGGGCAGGTCGTAGTACGCCGCGAGCCGGGCCGCCGGGACGGCCTCGTCCGGCTCCAGCCACGTCAGGTTGACGCAGCTGTGCAGCGCCCACTCGACTCCCTCGCTCATCCGCATAATCCTGGATATTAGACATCCAGGATTCAACCGCAACACAACGGGCGTTAGAGTCTGGCTTTGTGACGCCCGCCAGCCCCAGCCCCAGCCCCAATCCGAGCCCCGGCCCGAGCTTCCGCACGGCGACGCCGGCCGACGTTCCGGGACTCGTCGCCCTCATCGAGTCCGCCTACCGCGGTGAGGCCAGCCGCGCCGGCTGGACGACCGAGGCCGACATCCTCGACGGCCAGCGCACGGACCCCGACATGGTCGCCGCGATCGTGGCCGACGCGGCCGGCCGGATGCTCCTCGCCGAGACCGGCGGCGTCCTGGCCGCGTGCTGCCAGCTGGAGAACCGCGACGGCTACGCCTACTTCGGCACGTTCGCGGTGAGCCCCGGCATGCAGGGCGGCGGCCTCGGCAAGCAGCTCCTCGCGGAGGCCGAGCGGCTCGCCCGCGACGAATGGGGCGCGGCGGAGATGCGCATGACGGTGATCACCGCCCGCGACGAACTGATCGCCTGGTACGTCCGGCGCGGCTACGTCCGCACGGGCGAGCTGGCGCCGTTCCCGTACGGCGACGACCGCTTCGGCCTCCCGAAACGCGACGACCTCCAGTTCGAGCTCCTGATCAAAAAGCTCGCCTGACCCCGCGCTCCGGCGCCGGCCGGAGGGTCACTGGCCGGTGGCGCCGTCGGTGAGCTCGCGGACGACGTCGAGCTGCCCGACATGCCGGGCGTACTCCTGCAAGACGTGGAACAGGATCCAGTCCAGGGCCGGCTGGTGGTCGGGCGGGTTGAAGCCGCCTCCGGCGCGCGCCGGGTCCTGGAGGTCGGCCGAGGCGACGATCTCGCGTGAGCGCGCGCACTCGTCCAGGAAGAGGGTCCTGATCTCGTCCGGAGACTCGTCGGGACGGACGTGCCAGACCCGCGAGTCCGGGACCTGCTCGCCCCAGATCTCGTCCACCTGCTCGGCGGCGAACCCCCAGCGGAACCAGCACCGTTCCACGAACGCGAGGTGTTTCAGCATCCCGAGCGGTGTCCAACCGGACGGAACCCTGCTGGTACGCAGGTCGTCCTCGGAAAGCCCGTCCAGCTTCCGCAGCAGGGTCGCGCGGTAGTAGTCGAGGTAGGCGAGCAGCAGTTCGCGGGAACCGGTCAGTGTGTCCGGCGGCTCTTCGATCACGCGCCGGACGCTAACCCAGCGCGCCCGCCCCCGACGACCGGTTTTCGGCTAGCCGGGCCTGCGCCAGCCGGGGTCGCGTCCGGAGGCGGCCAAGGCCCGCTCGAACGGCGCCGTCCCCGCGCCAGGCAGTGGAACGGCGGCCCCGAATCCGTCGTACTGCCGGTACATCTCCGCGTACTGTTCGACGACCTGGAGGACGAACCGTCCTGCCTCCGGCGAGACTCTGTATTCCTGGCCGGTGGCCTTCGCGACGTCCCAGCCGTGCAGGGCCATTTCCAGGATCAGCATCGCGGCGATGTCGGGGGCGGGCGTGCCGCCGATCTCGCCGCCCCAGACCGCCGGGTCGGCCCAGGCCGCCACCGCGCGGTCGAGCTGTGCCGCGTAGTCCTCCGACCAGGCGGCGTCCGCGGTGAAGTCGCGGGCGGTCAGCTCGTTCGGAAGCTCCTTGCGCAGCGCGCGGTGCTCCAGCCCATGGGACGTGCAGAGCACCAGATGGTTCACCAGCGTCCGGAGGTCGAACTCCGCGCACGGGGTCGGGTGAGAAAGCCGGTCCTGAGGGACGCCCCGGGCAACGCGGGCGGCCTCGGCGGCGCATTCCTTCATGTGTGCGTGCTGTTCCTGCATGACCCACACGCTACGGACGCCCGCCGGGCCGCTTCTTGGAGAAATGCGCCAAGTACCCTGGTCAGGTGGTCGACTTCGGACGCGGAGTCCTGTATCCCCACGAGCACGCGACCATCGCGAAACTGGACCGCCGGGCGCCCTCACCGACCGCCGGATCCCCGCCGCCGACATCTTCCCCGGCCGGGTCGAGGACGTCGGCCGCACCGTCCTCCACAGCACCGACCTGGACACCATCACCGCCGACCCCGCCCTGTTCCGCGTCGGCCAGGCCACCGAAACGCTGCACGTGTCCGCGCGCACCCTTCAGCGGCTCTTCGCCGAATACGTGGGCGCCAGCCCGAAATGGGTGCCGCGCCGGGCCCGTCTCAGGAGGCCGCGTCCCGCGCCGACGAGGGCGTCCGCGTCGACTGGGCGGCCCTGGCCGACGACCTCGGCTATTTCGACCAGTCGCACCTGACCCGCGACTTCACGGCGACCGTCGGCGTCTCCCCCGCCAAATACGCCGACCTCAGCTCCTGACCCAGCCGAGACGGCACCTCCCCCACCTTTGAAACTTGGCGCCACCCACACTCCCTGCAATAAGCCACGTCCGGCAGAAAACCTTCACCGCGAACGTCAATGAAACAATTGAAGGGAGCCATAGTGGGAGGTGGGCAGGACGTGAAGTTCGTCCTTGAGATCGACATGACCGAAGGCGCCGTGGGCGGGGACACCGTCCGTGAGCTGGAGCGGATCCTGCGGTACTGGGGCGGGAACCTGCGCCACTACGAACTGAAGCCCGGCGACGGCTCCGCCGTCTACGACTCCGGATACAGCGAGGTCGGCACGTGGAGTGTCATCCCCCCGGAATGAGGCGGAAGGCGATGAAAGCCGGAAGGCCCTCCAGCTTCGCGTGGTCGTCCGGGTAGCGATCGGCCATTTCGGGGACCGGACGAGGCTCCAGAAGCTCCTCGATCAGAAATCCGGCTTCGCGGAACTCGGCGCAGATCGCGGTCAGCGGACGCCGCCAGGCCCGGATCGGCCAGTCCCGCTCGGGGCTCAACGACTCCTCCACGGGTTCCTCGGTGAAGTACGAGCCGCCGAGGCGCGTCCACGCCATGGTCGGGTGCTCGGTCGACAGGACGAGCGCGCCCGACGGCGTCAGAATGCGGCGGAATTCGCGGAGAAGGGCCACCCGGTCGTCGAGGTAGTGCACGGCCAAGGCGAACATGACGAGGTCGGCGGAGCCGTCCGGAACCCAGGTCAGCGGCTCGGACAGATCATGCACGCGCAGGTCGGCGCGGCCGTCGCAGCGGGCGCGGGCGAGGTCGACGAAGGTCGGGCTCACGTCGCAGCCGGTGACGCGGGCACCGCGGTCCAGCAGCGCGCGGGCATAGAGGCCGGGGCCGCAGGCCGCGTCGAAGACGGCGAGACCGGCGACGTCCCCGGCCAGGCCGAGCAGGGCGGGACGGTCGTAGAGGGCGTTGTAGGCGCTGTCCTCGGCATGGGCGGCGTACTCGTTGGCGAAGCGCTCGTACATGTCTCCGATCGTTTCAGAGGCGTCAACCTCTTTGTCAGGAGCCGGCCCCACTCCCGTAAGGTCATGCGACCCAAGCGTCAGCCGTCGTCAGGTGCCGTCAGCCGTCGTCGGCCGCCGTTTCGCGCTGGGCCTCGCGGTGCGCGTCGCGTGACTCCTCCGCGATGCGGCCGAGCTCCGCGACGTGCTCCTCGTCGCGGGTGAGGTTCGCGCCGGTGGACGGGTCGAAGATGTGAATCCTGGACGTGTCGATCCACAGCTCCGCCTCCCGCCCCGGCTTGATCTCACTCGCGGCGTCCAGCGCGACGACGGCCTGCGTGCGGAGCTGGTCGCTGTCCAGTTCCCGGGAAAGGTCGCGGAGCTGCGCGGCAAGGTCGGCGGGCGCCTCGTACGGGACGTACGCGTACTGCTCGTTGCCCAGCCATTCGGCCACATCCACCCGCGCGCGGACGATGCTGCCCTTCGCCTTCTTCTCCTCCCCGACCAGCGACGCGTCCTCGAAATGCTCCGGCCGGATGCCGACGAGCACCACCTCGCGGTCACCGACCGCCTCGATCTTCCGCTGATCGTGTACCTCGAACCGTCCGAGCGGAGTTTCGAGGAACGAGCCGTCCACCGACGCGGGCAGGAAGTTCATCGACGGCGACCCGATGAACCCCGCCACGAACAGGTTGATGGGCTGCTCGTAAAGCTCGCGCGGGCTCCCGACCTGCTGCAATACACCCTTGCGCAGCACCGCGACACGGTCGCCGAGCGTCATCGCCTCCGTCTGGTCGTGCGTGACGTACACGGTCGTGACGCCGAGACGCTTCTGCAGCCGCGAGATCTCGGTGCGCATCTGCCCGCGCAGCTTCGCGTCGAGGTTCGACAGCGGCTCGTCGAACAGGAACGCGTCCGCCTGCCGGACGATCGCCCGCCCCATCGCGACACGCTGCCGCTGCCCGCCCGACAGGTTCGCCGGTTTGCGGCCCAGGTGCTCGGTCAGCTCCAGCAGCTCGGCGGTCTCCTTGACGCGCCGCCCCACCTCCTCGTTCGGCCTCTTCGCCAGCCGCAACGGGAACGCGATGTTCTCGAACACGGTGAGGTGCGGATACAGCGCGTAGTTCTGGAACACCATCGACAGGTTCCGCTCGCGCGGCGCGACCTTGTTGACGACCTTCTCGCCGATGAGCATCTCGCCGGACGTGATGTCCTCCAGCCCGACGATCATCCGCAGCAGCGTCGACTTCCCGCAGCCGGACGGGCCGACCAGGATCATGAACTCGCCGTCCCTGACGTCCAGGGACACGTCGTTCACGGCCGGGAAGCCGTCGCCGTACTGCTTGACTATGTTCTTCATGGTGATGGCGGCCATGGCTCTCCCTTGAACTCAGCCCTTGACGGCACCGGACGTCAGCCCGGCCACGATGCGGCGCTGGAACGCCAGGACGACGATGACGACCGGAACGGTGACCACCACGGCGGCGGCGCAGATCGCGGTCGTGGGCTGCTCGAAGTAGGACTCCCCGGTGAAGAACGCCAGCGCCGCCGGAACGGGCCTGGCCCGGTCGGTCGAGGTCAGCGAGATCCCGAAGACGAAGTCGTTCCAGCAGAAGAAGAAGGTCAGGATCGCGGCGGTGAACACCCCCGGCGCGGCCAGCGGGACGATCACCTTCCGGAACGCCTGCCAGGACGTGGCGCTGTCCACCTGTGCGGCCTGCTCCATCTCCCACGGGATCTCGCGGAAGAACGCCGACAGCGTCCAGATCGCCAGCGGCAGCGCGAACGAGATGTACGGGATGATCAGGCCAGGCCACGTGTCGTACAGGCCGATGTTGCGCCACAGGTCGAACAGCGGCCCGACCAGCGACACCACCGGGAACATCGCGATCGCCAGCGCGAACGACAGGATCAGCTTCTTGCCGGGGAACTCCAGGCGCGCGATCGCGTACGCGACCAGCGTCGCGAACACCACGCCGACGAACGTGGCGATCAGCGAGATCCCGATCGAGTTGATCAGCGCGGACGTGAACAGGTCGGTCTTGAAGACCGTCTCGTAGTTCTCCCACGTCCAGTCCTGCGGGAAGAAGCCCTGGACGTTGCCGACCTCGCTCGGCGTCTTGAACGACAGCATCACGATCCACAGGATCGGGAACGCCGTCCAGACCAGGATCAGCAGCGACGCGACGATCCACAGCGTCTTCGAACGCGCCGTCTCCATCACCGATCACCTCGCACTTGCGAAAGATCCACCCGGAACCCCTTGATGAACACGGCCGCGATCAGCACCACCGACAGGAACAGCAGCACGCCGACCGCGTTGCCGAGGCCGAGCGCCGTCCGGGTGATGATCTGCTGGTAGGTCAGGAACGACAGCACCTGGGTCTTCTCCTGGCCCGCCGTCATGATGAACACGTTGTCGAAGATCCGCCACGCGTCCAGGGTGCGGAACAGCACCGCGACGAGGATGGCGGCCTTCATGTTCGGGATCGTGACGCGTTTGAGCCGCTGCCAGGCGGTCGCGCCGTCCACCGTCGCCGCCTCCCCGAGGTCGCGCGGCACCTGCGCGAGCCCGGCGAGCAGCAGCAGCGACACGAACGGCGTCGTCTTCCAGATCTCCGACAGGGTGATCACGAACAGCGCCGACCAGCGGTCGGAGAACCAGGCGTAGTCGCCGAGCCCGAACCACGAGTTCACGAACCCGGACTGGACGTCGAACGCGTACTTCCACGCGAACGCGGAGATCACCGTGACGATCCCGTACGGCAGCAGGATCGCGGTGCGCACCGTCCGCCGCCCGAAGACGGCCCGGTGCATCACCATGGCCAGCGCGAACCCGATGACCAGCTCCACCCCGACCGTGACCACCGTGATGATCAGCGTGGTGACCACGGTCTGCCAGAACAGCGGGTCGGTCAGCGCGGTCGCGTAGTTGCCGAGGCCGACGAAGCGCCGGTCGTCGGGCGCGGTCAGCCGGTAGCTGAACAGGGACTCGTAGAGGGCGCTGCCCAGCGGATACGCGGTGACCAGCAGCATCACGACCACGGCCGGTGCGGACAGCATCAGCCCCAGCCTGCGCTCGGCCCGCCCCCGGTCGGAGATCTCCGCGCGCTTGGGGGGACGCTCGCTCTTCGGCGCCGTTTCGACGGACGTCATCCGAACACCTCCGTTAGAGCAGGGCCTTGTCGCGCAGGACCTCGCGGATGAACGCGGCGGACTCGCGCGGCGTCGTGTTCTGGTTCACCGACGCGGGCGGGTGCCAGCGGTTCTGGATCGCACCGGAGACGTCCGCGTAGTACGGCGTGGCCGGACGGGGCGCCGCCGCGGCGATCGAGTCGCGCATCAGCGGGGCCATCGGGAACTCCTTGACGATGTCCGGATCGTCGAAGATCGCGGGACGGGCGGCGACGTTGCCCTCGTCGAGCATGTACTGCTTCATGTTCGCCGGGGACGTCATGCAGCGGACCGCCTCGACGGCCAGGTCGCCGCGGTGCTTGCCGTACGCGCTGACGCCGATCTCGATGCCGCCGAAGGGCGGCTTGCTCTCCTGCTGCGGGTTGACCCGCGGGTAGCGCGCCCATCCGAGGTCGCCGACGATGTTCTTGTCGATCGCCCCGGCCTCGGCGTCGCCCTTCTCCGCCCGCCAGACGTAACCCCAGTTGAGCAGGAAGCCGCCGCGCGGGCCGTTGATCGTCGCCCGGGACTGCTCCTCGATGTCGGTGGACAGCGTCGGGCCCGCGGCGCTCGACCTGGCCAGCTTGCCGATGATCCCCGCGGCCTGCTTGCCCGCCGGCGAGTCGATCTCGATGGTGGCGTCGTCGCCCTTCTCCGCGTCGCTGATGATCCGGCCCCCGGCGGACGCGATGAGCGCGTTGATCCACACCATGTAGCCCTCGTACCGATTGCCCTGCACCCCGATCGTGGTGTTGGTGCGGATCGCCGCGTCGATCATCTTGTCCCAGGTGAAGTCGGGTGCGTTCGGGTCGATGCCCGCCTTCTGCGCGACCGACTTGCGGTACCACAGCAGCTGTGTGTTCGCCCAGAACGGCGCCGCGTAGAGCTTGCCGTCCCACATCGAACTCTGCACCGCGCTGTCGAACACGCCCTCGGTCAGCGGCGCGGCCTCGCTCGCGCTGAACGGACGCAGGAACCCGGCGTTCGCGGCCTCCGCGACGAACACGGGGTCGAGGCTCATCAGGTCGACGCCCTTGTCCTTGGCCGCCAGCCGCCTGATCAACTGCTCGCGCTGCCCGCTCGCGTCACTCGGCAGCAGCGATGTCTTGATCTTGTACTTGCCGCCCGCCGCCTGCGTACACGTCGCCGCGATCTTCGCCTGACCGCCGTTGTCGGGGTTGATGTACCAGTTGAGGGTCGGGACGCCGCCGTCGCTCCCGCAGGCCGCCAGCCCGCCGGCCAGCAGTGTCAGCGCGATCCCCGCCCTCAACGGTCCCGCCCGCCTCGGTCCCGCCCGCCTCGGCACCGCCCGCCTCGGCACCGCCCGCTTCGGTCCCGCCCGCCTCGGCACCGCCCCGCGCGGGCGCCTGGCTGGTGCCGACGCGTCCGGCTTCACTCGACCGACTCGACCAACGCGAACGACTCGTCCGACCATCGGGCCTCCCGAAGCCTCCCACCTGGTGCGACACTTCGCCGGGCCGCATCCGTGGCGGTTCGAACCCCATTCGATCACCGGATCCGGTGACTGTCGAGATCCACAGAGTGATCTGAAGAGACCGTGTCCCGCGCGTAACAAGGGCGCCAATCGCCCCAGGCGGAGCCTGCCGGCACGGGCACAATCATTGATCTGCTTTGGTGGCGCTTTTGGCCCGAAGGGGCCAAAGTGGGGAGGGCTACCTGTCATAGTGATGAGGGCTGTAAGCTACAGAGCAGATTGCAATGCGGCTAACAGGCGGTCGCGCGCGGCCAGTCGCGCACAACGTGATCTACCAGGGGAGTTTGGGTGCCTGCCGCCAACAGTCCTACGGTGCGTCAGCGGCGTCTGCGCGTCGAACTCCGCAAGGCACGCGACAACGCGTCCCTGACCCAGGAACAGGTCGCCGACAACCTCGACTGGTCGCTGTCCAAAGTGATCAGGATCGAGTCGGGTTCGGTCGGTGTGTCCACCACCGACCTCAAGGCTCTGCTCACCCTCTACGGCGTTCCCGAGGAACGGACCGCCGAACTCGTGGAGGTCGCCCGGCTGGCCCGCGAGCGCGCCTGGTGGAGCGGCTACCGGAAAATGATTTCCCAGCAGTATTACGACCGTATCGGCTACGAGTCGGCGGCTGGGACGATCCGGCAATACGAGAATCTCATCGTTCCCGGCCTTTTGCAGACACAAGAGTACGCTCACGAATACATCTCACGGCTCATTCCGGCGGAAAGCGCCAGAAACGTGGAGATGCTCGTCGAGTTGCGCATGCGTCGGCAGGAGATCCTCGAGGGCGAGGATCCCCCGCAGTTGTTCTTCATCCTGGACGAATCCGTTGTCCGGCGGCTGATCGGCGGCCCCCGGATGATGCGCACCCAGTTGCGCCGCCTGATCGACTTCGCCAATCAGCCGCACATCACCATCGAGGTCGTTCCGTTCACCGTCGGTGTGAACCCCGGCCTGAGCGGCTCGTTCACCATCCTGGAGTTCTCGACCCCCGAGGACGACGACGTGCTGTACCTGGAGAATCCCAGCTCCATGCGAGTGACCCGGGACCGTCCGGACACGGTCGTCGCCTATCGGGAGGATTTCGAGAAACTGCGCAGGATGTCCCTGCATCCGGAGGGCACGGCGGTGCTGCTCAACCAGCTCGCGGAGCAACTTTCGTCTGACTGAATCAGATACTTACCGGCGCCCGAAAAAGGATTCACCCCCTGACTGAGCGCCCTCAACACGTGCGATCATGCCATGGCCTGGCCGCAACGTCCGGTTTACACTGTCCTCTGACTGGCCGAGCATGATCTCAAGCCACGCGCTGCCATGCCGGTTGCGAAGCACCCTCCGCCACTGCCGCCGGAGAGTCCCTGAGAATCGGACGCCCGTCCGGATGGAACGCGTCCCTTCACGTGCGATTCCGCGCAACCGGCAATAACTGCGCGCCCGCGAAAGGAGACCGGACTTGCCGCACCCGACAGCCCCGGACGTGCGATGGCGGACCAGCTCTCACTCAAACCCAAGCGGGGAAACCTGCGTCGAGATCGGACGGCACAGAGAGGCGGTTTGCATCCGCGATTCGAAGAATCGGTCCGGTCCGATGATCAGATTGTCCTCGGGCGACTGGAGCAGCCTTATCGCCGCTCTTCGCGAACTTCGCTGAAGCCGTTCCCGACCGGCCGGGTAGTGGCGCCCTCATCGGTCAGCAGATCGCTCGTCGTGCCCTTCACCGCGCTGGCCCCCCGGTCGGGATCGTAGATGTGGCCCTGATAGACGGCGCCTTTTATCGTGGTCCGGATCTGCTGGAAGTGGAACGGAGGAAGCGCGCAGAAGCCGCTGCAGACGACGTCACGGAAGATCTGGTTGGAGACGATCAGCGCGACGTTCCGTTCCGGGTGGAGGGTCAGGTACCGGCGAAGCGGGCGGGCGTCGCGCAGCCGGCTCACGACCACCGGCGCGTCGCCCGCCGGGCCGAACGACGCCTGCGGCCCCATGATCAGCGCGCCGTAGTGGAGCGCGAGCCGTACGCGCAGCCGGCCCTTGGCGGCGGCCATGTCCCGCCTGCTCGCAAGCGCGCGCTCCAGGGCCGGGGCGAACAGGCCGACGACGGTGACGATGTCGACGTCACCGGGCAGCACGGCTAACTCACCGTCCCCGCTGACCTGCTGCAACCATTGTCCGCGGTCGAGCCCGGCGTTCCTGGCGGCCGACTCCATCGCCTCCAGCAGGTCGGACTGCGCCTGCAACTGCAGGCGCGCCGACCGGGCGCTGTAGCCCTGGATGTCCACCGCGAGCAGTGGCCGGAAGAGCAGGCGTACGGAAGGGTCGGGCTCCTCCGCCGCCAACGGAATGATCGTCATGTTGCCCTCGCCCCGATTGGGCCGGCGTACTGGTGCGCGGCCCGGCTGGCTTGCTCTCAGGATTCCACTTCGGGGCGCGTGGCGTAAGCCACCTGGACGGGTGAAGCGGGCAAAGTGACACATAGCACATAGCCACACGGCCGTCCGTCATGATGCAGCGTGACTGTATCCTTCCAGCCTTTTCGCGATTCGGCTGGTAGGAACCCCGGTCCAACCGGCCACCTGACAGAGTGCCACCTAGCAGAACGCCACGTACTGTCAGCTATCTGTCTGGCTAGTTTTCTATTATCCTGCCCGCCGACCCGCGGGTCCAGAGGCGCGGGTCCCGTGCGGCCGGGAAGGCGTACAGGAAGGCGTGGAGGGATCGCGAACCCCGACCGACCCGCGAGTTCCTCCACGCCTTCGCCTGTGGGGCGGTTAGGGCGCGTTAGGTGTGTTCAGTAACCGCCGCCGTAACCACCGTTGCCGTTGCCGTTGCCATTGCCGTTGCCGCCACTGCCGCCGTTGCCACTGCCGCCGTTGCCACTGCCGCCGTTGCCATTGCCGGAGGCCGGGCCTGAGCCCGTGATGGCGGCGCGCTGGCCCGCCGGGCTGGTGGCCCACCAGACGCCGCCGACGCCCTGGCCCTTCACGTCACCGGGCTGCTCGTCCTTCTCGTAGTAGTACATCGGCCAGCCGTTGATGGTGAGCTGGCATTTGCCGTCGTCCTTGCGCTCGATGAAGTCGACCAGCTTCCGGTCGACGCCTTCGAGCCGAAGCTTCTTCCAGCCCTTGAAGACGGCCGGCGGCCACGCCTTCTTGCACGCGCCGAAACAGTTCGTCGTCGGCGGCTTGGCGGTGTCCTTGTCGAAGCGGTACAGCGTGCGGCCCTCGCCGTCGGTCAGGATACGGCCGAGCTTCGGGTCGGTCCTGGCCTTGACGACCGTCCAGCCCTTCCAGCGGTCGTCGGTCTTCGTCTGCTTCGGGGTGGCGGCCTTCTTGCCGGTCGGGGACGCGGCGTACCAGGTGCCGCCCACGCCCTGCCCCTTCACGTCGCCGGGATTCGCGTCCTTGGCGAACCGGTACAGCGGCCACCCGGCGAGCGTGACCTGCCACTTTCCGTCCGGCCGCTTGACCTTGCCGACCAGCGACCGCTGGACGCCGTCGACCTCCGTCTCCGCCTCGGTGGCCCACACCGGCGGCCACGCCTTGGCGCAGGCGTCCGCGCAGGTGGACGCGGGCGGACGGGCGGTGTCGTTGTCGAAGCGGTAGAGCGTCCTGCCGTCCCCGTCGGTGACGACCTTGCCGAGCCTGGTGACGTTGGCGACCTCCAGCGCGGAGGGCTCGGGCGCCGGTGGCGCGGACGGCTCCGCCGACGGGTCGGCCTGCGCCTGGGTGCCCGCGGCGTTCTGCTGTTTCCCGCCGCTCTCCTGCCCGCACGCGGTGAGCACCAGCCCCGACGCGGTCAGGGCGGCCGCGGCGGGGATCACCCAACGTGGGATCTTCATCGTCGTGTTCCTCCGTGTCGTCTGGGTCCCGGCGCCGGTTCCAGGTCCCGAACGCCCGATCGCGTCGGGCCGCCGCACCGTCCTCCAGCCCCCGCCCACCGCCATTCAATGGACGAGCTCCGCTCGGCGCACCGCCCTTCCGGATCGACGAGCAGTACGGTTAGCCCGCGAAACGGGTTCAACCCCCCGAACCGGCAGCCCGCGGGCCGGGTCATAGAGCACAGTTCGTTCCATCGACGTGCGCGAGGCAGGCAGCAGTGAGCACCGGCGACGAGCCCCCCGCGGGCGCCCCGATCAGGCTGGGCAAGGACCCCGGTCCCCAGCCGCAGCCCCAACCCCGGCCCCGGCCCCCGGCGCGGCCGAGCCCGGAGCCGCCGCGTCCGATGGCGGCGGGGCCGGCCTGGATCGTCATCCCGGCGCGCGTGATCGCGCTGATCGTGGTGGTGCCGCTGCGGCTCGTCCACGACCTGGTCGTCATGGTCTTCCGGGTGCCCGGCTGGTTCGGCCGGCTCCTCGGCCGGATGTTCCGCGGGCTCGGGATCGCGCTCTACCGGTACCTGCTCGCCCCGATCGGACGGCTCCTGGCCGCCATCGGACGCGGCCTCGCCGCCCTCTTCGACTTCCTCGTCGTGCGGCCGCTGCGTTGGCTCGCCGTCGTCGTGATCCTCGGCTTCCTGCGCTTGCTCGGACGCGGCGCCGCACACCTGGCCCGCTGGATCTACCGCTACCTGCTCGCCCCGGTCGGACGCTTCCTCGCCCTGGTCGGACGCGGCCTGGCATGGCTCCTGAACCTGCTCCTGATCACGCCGCTGCGGGCACTCGGCCGAGGCCTGGCCTGGCTGCTGTCCCTGATCGGCCAGGGATTCGCGCTGCTGTTCAAGGGCATCGGGCTGCTGATCGCGGTGCTCATCGTCATGCCGCTGGTGTTGCTGTGGCGGTACGTCCTGCGTCCGCCGCTCGCCGCGCTCGCCTGGGTGATCCGGGGCATCTGGCGCGGGCTCGCCTGGCTGGGGCGCGGGACCCTGTCCATCCTCGGCGCCATCGGCGGGCTGATCGCGGCGGGGTGGCGCGCGTTCGTCGCGGGTCTCGTGTGGTCGTGGCGGCTGATCGGCCGCTGCCTCGTCTGGCTGGCGCGCATCCTGATCGTCCTGCCGGTCCGGGCGGTGTGGCGGTACGTCCTCGCGCCGATCGTCATGGGAGTCGTGGGGACGTGGCGGCTCGCGGCCCGGCTGCTGCGGTGGCTCTGGCGGACGTTCGTCGTCGTCCCGGTGCGGGTCCTGGTCGTCGCCCCGATGCGGTGGGTCAGGACGAGCGTGCTGCGTCCGATCGGGCACGGCATCCGCGAGACCTGGCGAGTCTCGGTGCGCGACCCGGTCAGGGCCGCCCGCCGGACGATGCGCGAAGCGAGCCGCGACGTCCGCCTCACCCTCCGCCGCACCTTCCGCGGACACTGACCCTCCTCGCTCAGGAAGCGGCTGAGATACTTGCGGGCGATGTATCGACTTCTGTTCGCACTGGTCATCGTCCGGGTCCCGGCGGAGACCATCCACCACCTGACGTTGCGCGCCCTCCGCGCGGTCCAGGCCGTGCCGGGCGCGGTGCCGCTGCTGCGACGGCTGTTCGCGCCCCGCGACCCGGCGCTT